>CAZAJH010000023.1:8885-13579 GCA_964485385.1 uncultured Flavobacterium sp. | reverse complement strand
ATAACTATTTGCATCATAGAAGATATTCCTGAGATAAATGAAGGCTTGGTCGATTTGCTGAAAAAAGATACTCGCTTTTCGATAGTTGGAAACTTCACTACTGCCGAAAAAGCTATGGAAGAAATTCCTGTACTAATGCCCGATATTGTCCTATCTGACATTAACTTGCCCAACAAAAGTGGTATTGATGCGTTACAATTCATCAAAAATCGAATTTCAGAAATACAGTTCATCATGTTCACTATTTATGAAGATAGCGATCAGGTATTTGACGCCTTAAAATCGGGTGCTAGTGGCTACATCCTCAAAAATACTTCTCCAAGTAAAATCATAGATTCGATAATCGAATTGCACGAAGGAGGCAGTCCTATGTCGCCCTCAATTGCGCGAAAAGTAATTAACACATTCAACAGTAATGCTTCTAGCAAAAAAGTAGAAGACCTGCTGACACACCGCGAATTTGAAGTTTTAGAGCTATTGAGTAAAGGCTTTTTATACAAAGAAATAGCCAATCAATTATCCATATCCATTAGTACGGTGAAGCGTCACATTAACCATATTTACGAAAAACTACAAGTTCAAAACAAAACCGAAGCCGTGAACAAACTCTACGGAAAATAAATCCAATTATCAACTGTCTAATTGACCTTTTTTTTAGTTCAAAAATGATACAAAAGGTGGATTGACACCAACTCTAGCATCCCGTAATTTTGTAATGAAAAAGTAAACTATCCTATTGATTATCAATTGGAAAAATAAAATTCATTATGAAAAAACTACTTCAACTTTCTATCGTATTTGTTTTATTTTCAAGCTCAAATGCACAAGTTGGAATTGGCACCACTAGCCCAAATACTTCCTCTAGTTTAGACATAACCTCTACCACATCTGGAGTGCTAATTCCACGAGTTAATTTGGTTAATATTTTAAACGGAACGACACCCGTTTCGGCTCCAGCAACCAGTTTGCTCGTTTACAATACCAATGCATCGGTTGTTGGAGGCAACGGAGTAGGTTATTATTTTTGGGATGGAGCCAAATGGACCAAGTTATTTGACGAAAACTCAACCGTTCCCCAATATTGGTCACGTGGCGGTTTTGGACAGTTGTTTCCAACCACTCTCAGCGATTATGTAGGTATTGGTACGAACAATCCGCAAACCAATTTGCATGTGATTTCTTCTAGTTCTAATCCAGTCATATTTGATGGCGGCAGTTTCTTGTATCTTACATTTGCTGAAAACGGAGTGAATCGCGGCTATTTTGGTAGCTTTGCCGGAAATCCCGAAGATATAGAATTGGGAACCTACAGCGGAAACTTAGGTGCGGTTCATCTCACTACCAATAATTCACCCAAATTGACGGTAATTAATAATGGAAACATTGGAATTGGAACTACAAATCCAGCTCAAAAACTGGATATCCAAGGAAAAATTAAAATTACCGATGGAACACAAGGTGTGGGGAAAGTGCTCTCAAGTGATGCCAATGGTGTCGGAACTTGGGTTAATAATACTGCCATTACACCAGCTGTACTAGGAAGTTTTCCGGGTGGAGGCGCCAATATCGGAAACGGAACACCCGTTGGAGTGCAATCTCCTATGACGTATTGCAATGTAAATATTGTATTGCCTCCCGGAAAATGGATTGTTTTTGGCACTTACTTGCTTGCTGGAACTACTTCTTTAACCGCAGGTCAGAGTGTTTTTGTTCGAACGACTTTATCTTCAAGTAATACGGTTTTAAATGGGAGCGATATTATTTCTGGTGGATTGGTTTCTGGAACACTAATTGGACCTTGTGATTTTGGATTGGCCAATGGGCAAACCATTATCAACAATACAAGCGGTGCCAATAAAACCTATTATTTGTGGGCAAATGTTCAAAAATTCGGCACTACTCCAACCGCATTTACTATGGCGGGTGTGGGCAGTAACTTTTGGTCTGAAAATCAACTTTCGGCTATTCCTACCAACTAATTAAATAAAATAGTAGCAATTTTTACTACTTTTGTCGCATGATAAAAGTAATTGTCATCGGCTCTGGAAATGTGGCTCAACATTTGATTTCAGCTTTCAAAAATGCAAGCGAAATCGAATTGGTTCAAGCAGTTGCAAGAAATAAAAATGCCTTAAGTGATTTGCTTCCTGATGAGCAAATTACCGACGATTACAGTCAAATCAAAGCAGCAGACTTGTATGTTATTGCAGTAGCCGATAATGCGATTCAACAGGTGTCGGACGCGTTGCCGTTTTCGAACCAATTGGTAGCACATACCTCTGGAAGCGTTGCCATTGGCGATTTAAATAATGCTAACCGAAAAGCCGTTTTTTATCCATTGCAAACCTTTTCGAAGGTAAGAGAAATAAATTTTAAAACCGTTCCGATTTGTTTGGAAGCTGAGAACGAATCCGATTTGAAACTTTTGACCACTGTAGCGCAACAGCTTTCAAATCAAGTGCACCATGTCAATTCAGAACAACGAAAATCACTTCATGTTTCGGCTGTCTTTGTTTGTAATTTTGTGAATCACTTGTACAAAATAGGATATGATATTTGTAAAGAACACGAACTCCCCTTTGCTATTTTAAAACCATTGATTCAAGAAACGGCCGCTAAAGTAATGTCCATGAATCCAGATGATGCACAGACAGGGCCAGCGCGACGTGGAGATACGTCAACTATCAACAAACATTTGAACTTTCTGACAGATGAAAACCAACGTGAAATATACCAATTACTAACCAAATCCATTATCGATTATGAGCAAAAGCTATAAAGAAATCATGAATTCCATTACCACGTTTATTTTGGATGTAGATGGTGTTTTAACCGATGGCACGGTCCATGTCTCTCCTACTGGTGAAATGCTTCGTGAAATGCATATTCGTGATGGTTTTGCTATGAAAGCCGCAATCGAAAGTGGCTATCAGGTATGCATTATTTCGGGCGGAAGCAACGAAGGTGTTCGAATTCGGTTACGCAATTTAGGGATTACCGACATTCACCTAGGTTCACCCGACAAAGTAGCAACATTTAAAGAATACATCGAGTTGTACCAAATTAAACCCGAGCTTGTATTGTACATGGGTGATGATATTCCCGACTATCATGTTATGCAATTGGTTGGATTACCAACATGCCCACAAGATGCGAGTCCAGAAATAAAAGCCATTTCAAAATACATTTCCCATCACAATGGCGGGAAAGGAGCCGTTCGCGATGTGATTGAACAGGTAATGAAAGTACAGGGAAAATGGCACACGTATTACAACGGTAAACACGATTAATTGAGGGTCTATTTTATAAAAAGCACACAAACCAAAAATGAAATTTTTACAACTCATTCGGTACAAAAACTTGTTTCTCTTAGCACTGATGCAAATAGTAATTCGAGTAGGCTATTTGGAACCCATTCAGATTCCGCTCTCTCTTTTTTATTGGCAGTATGCTTTGCTGGTTGCTTCAACCTTATTAATTGCTGCTGGCGGTTATGTTATTAACGACATCATGGATCAAGATACGGATGCTGAAAATCGGCCCGACAAACAGATTGTTGGTCGCCATATTTCTGAATCCAAAGCTTATACAATTTATGTAACGTTAACCATTGTTGGTGTTGGGCTCGGATTTATTTTAGCCAATACTGTCAATCACCCCAATTTGGGTGTTATCTTTGTTTTAATAGCAACCCTACTCTATTTTTATGCAACAACTTTAAAGCAAATAGCCATTTTGGGTAATATCGTAGTGGCTTTGCTGTTGTCTTTCAGTGTTTTAATCATAGGTGTTTTTGATATTTATCCAAATACATTTGAGGTCAATAGGAATCAAATGGCGTTGGCATTTGCTATTTTAGTGGATTATGCCAAATTTGCTTTTATGATTAATTGGGTTCGAGAAATCATCAAAGACATTGAAGATATTGAAGGCGACAAAGCATTCGGAATCAAAACATTACCTGTTATCATTGGTGCACAAAAAACCGCAAAAATAGCTTTCGTCTTATTGCTACTCCCTACGCTTTACTTATTTTATTACGGCAACACTTACCTATTCCATAACAACTTGTATTTGGGAATTATTTACCTGTTGATTTTTGTATTGTCACCAATCATTTTTTGTTTAGTCAAGATTTGGAATGCAAAAGAAAAAACCGATTTTCAATGGATAAGTACGCTTTTGAAATGGATCATTTTCTTTGGAATTTTGTCTATTGCCGTTATAACCTACAACACCAAGCACCATGGGTAAATACAAGATTATTTTAGCATCAGGTTCGCCTAGAAGACAGCAGTTTTTCAAAGATTTGGATTTGGATTTCGAAATTCGTTTAAAAGAAGTTGATGAAGTATATCCCAGTCATTTAAAAGGAGTTGCCATAACTGATTTTTTGGCTGAGCTGAAAGCCAATGCGTTTGAAGGAGAAATAAATGAAAATGAAATCTTAATCACCAGCGATACCCTTGTTTGGCTTAACGAAAAAGCACTCGGTAAACCAAAAGACTACGAGGATGCTTTTGAAATCTTAAGAAATCTGTCGGGTAAAACACATGAGGTAATTACCTCTGTTTGTTTCAAAACCACACAAGAAACTAAGACGCTGCATGACATAACCAAAGTTACATTTGGTGTTTTGAGTGACCAAGCTATTGCATATTACTTAAAAAATTACCAACCTTTTGACAAAGCTG
>CAZAJH010000023.1:0-8875 GCA_964485385.1 uncultured Flavobacterium sp. | reverse complement strand
TACAGGAGTGGATTGGTTTGATTGGTATTTCTAAAATTGAAGGCTCCTATACCAATGTGGTGGGCTTACCAACCGAAAAAGTTTACAACTATTTAACACAACACTTCGGTTTAAATTTGTAAATTTACACTACCTCTTAAGCACTACAACAGTTATGGAAAGCGAAGCCGAAATCAACGCAAAAATCATGAAATTGACTATGGTAATTAATGACAATTACCCTGAATTATCAAAATATTTGAATGAAATGCCTATCACCATTCCTATCGATAAAAATCCAGAGGTCAATGCAAAAAACCTACAAAAATACTACGATAATTTACTGGATATTTTTCGAAAATACGTTGCCGAACACCAACTAAAGTACGTCAACCAACGCAATGAACTAGGTCATTTATAAACGGTTAAAAATGAATTTTTTCTCTCACTTTACCATTGAAGTTATTGCCACACTAATTGTTCTTGTCTTGGTTTTTGTGTTGCGATTTATAGTAGCCAAATTGGTCAACCGTTTTGCCAAATCAAGTCATACAATCGAACACCGAGCAAATTTAGTTATCAAATACATCCATATTCTGATCAACATCATAGCTACCATTGCTTTGATTGTAATTTGGGGTGTGCAAAAAAAAGATATACTGTTTACCGTCTCGTCTATTACAACCGTAATTGGCGTGGCTATGTTTGCCCAATGGTCTATTTTGAGCAACATTACTTCGGGGGTGATTTTGTTTTTCTTCTTTCCATTTAAAATTGGAGATGTAATTAAAATACACGACAAAGATTTTCCTATTCAAGCCGAAATTGAAGACATTAGTGCTTTTCATGTCAATTTAAAAACAATTGATGGCGAACGCATTACCTATCCCAACAACTTGTTACTTCAAAAAGGAATTTCAATTATCACAAACGAATCACATAACACTGATTTTACCGACTAAATGGTGTTGTGTTAAAGAAAATAAAAAAACAAAAAGCCACTTGGTATAAATTCCTATATTTGAAGCTATTGTCAAATTGACTAGCCAATGCAAAAGATAACGGTATTTATTCTCTCGCTTTACAGTGTTTTTTTGGTTGCCCAAAAACCTGCTAAGCCCAACGCTGTTGAAATTTACAACCAAATTCAAAAACTCAATTTCCTTGGAACAGTATTGTATGTTGCTGCTCATCCCGATGACGAAAATACACGTTTGATATCGTATTTTTCGAACGAGGTAAAGGCGCGAACAGGTTATTTGTCGCTTACACGCGGTGACGGTGGTCAGAACTTAATTGGTCCCGAATTACGCGAACTATTGGGTGTCATTCGAACTCAAGAACTCATCGAAGCGCGTAAAATTGACGGTGGCGAACAATTGTTTTCAAGAGCCAATGATTTTGGCTATTCTAAAACTCCCGATGAAACCCTATCCATTTGGGATAAAGACCAAGTGTTGAGCGATGTAGTTTGGGCAATTCGCACCTTCAAACCCGACATTATAATCAACCGTTTCGATCATCGATCTCCTGGAACAACCCACGGCCATCATACCGCCTCAGCCATGTTGAGTTTGGAAGCATTTGATTTGAGCAATGACCAAACTAGTTACCCTAATCAATTGGAATATACAAACCTTTGGCAGCCGCTGCGTGTTTATTTCAACACATCGTGGTGGTTTTATGGTAGTAGAGAAAAATTTGAAAAAGCCGACAAAACCAATTTAGCTAATTTAAAAACTGGTGTTTACTATCAAGGTTTGGGAAAATCCAACCAAGAAATTGCTGCTTTAAGCAGAAGTTGTCACCAGTCGCAAGGATTCGGAAATACAGGAACGCGGGGTGAAGAAGACGAATATCTGGAATTTTTAAAAGGAACAGCTCCTACCAACAAAAACAACTTATTTGAAGGAATTGACACATCATGGAATCGAGTTGCTGGGGGAAAACCCATTGGTGAATTACTTCAAAAAGTAGAGCAGCAATTTAATTTTAAAAATCCATCCCAAAGTATTCCGGATTTGCTTAAAGCATATGAACTGATACAAAACTTAACGGATATACACTGGAAAAGCATTAAATCAGAAGAGATAAAAAAAATTATTGCTGCTTGTTCGGGTTTGTATTTGGAAGCCAAATCAAAGACACAAGAAACCAATGCTGGCAGCGAATTAGATATTAAAATTGAGGCCATCAACAGAAGTGATGTAGAAATGGAATTGGTTTCGATTTCGTTACCGAATTCAGAAAACACACCTTTCAACAAACCGCTACTTTACAACAAATTAAACGAATTTGATGTTGAAGTATTGGTGCCAGACAATGAAGAGGCTACTGCACCCTATTGGCTTTCCAAACCAGGAAATATTGGAATGTACACTGTGGAAGACCAAAATAATATTGGTAAACCCGATGTCATTCGCAACATGAAAGCCATTTTTAATGTAAAAATAAACGGTACGCTACTTCCATTTGAGCGTTACATTGTATACAAGTACAACGATGATGTAAAAGGGGAAGTATACCAACCGCTGGATATCATTCCGATTGTATCTTCTTCCATTGCTGAAAAAGTCTATATTTTCAATACTTCGAAAGCCAAAACGGTTTCGGTACGAGTGAAAGCTGGAAAAGAAAATGTATCTGGATCAGTTCGTTTGGAAGCTCCAAAGAATTGGACCATTACGCCTAGCTCACAATCATTTTCTTTGACTAAAATAGGTGAAGAAACTACCGTTACTTTTAGTGTAACACCTTCCTCCGAAGCATCGGAAATAGCCTTAAAAAGTATCGTTTCGGTAAACGGTATGGCTTTTGAAAAAGACAAAATCGACATCAATTATTCGCACATCTACAAGCAAATGGTTTTGAAACCAACAGAAGCAAAAGCCATCAAGTTAGACATAAAGACAGGAAGTGAAAAAATTGCTTACATTATGGGGGCTGGCGATGAAGTCCCGAATAGTTTAAGACAAATGGGATATGAAGTAACGCTTCTCAAACCCAATGATATTTCAGCCGCAAAACTATCCGAATTTGATGTGGTTATCACCGGAATTCGAGCTTACAATGTGGTTGCTGAATTGGCTTTTAAACAATCTATTTTATTGGATTTTGTAAAAAGTGGAAAAACGATGATTGTACAATACAATACTACCGACGATTTAATGACCAAAGAAATCGCTCCTTTTCCCTTAAAAATTTCTCGCGATCGAGTAACCGAAGAGAATGCCGAAGTCCGATTTTTGGCACCTAATCATCCACTTTTGAATGTGCCAAATAAAATTACTTCAACCGATTTTTCTGGCTGGAAACAAGAACAAGGTTTGTATTATCCAAACGAATGGGATGCCAATTTTACGCCCATCATTTCGTCCAATGATAAAGGTGAAAAAGCAAAAAATGGAGCTATTTTAGTAGCCAAATACGGAAAAGGAAACTATATTTATACTGGTTTGAGTTTTTTTAGAGAACTTCCTGAAGGGGTTTCAGGTGCATTCCGCTTAATGGCCAACATGATTTCAATTCGCAATTAGCTATGGAAACAAACAAACAACAATGGAGTACGAATTATGTGTGGCTTTTAGTAATTAATGCCATTTACATCGTCATTTTTTTTGTACTAATGCAAATCTTCTCGTAACAACATGCAACAACTCGACTGGATAATACTCATACTTACACTGCTTTTTATAGTGGTGTATGGAGTATATAAAACGCAAGGAAGTAAAAATGTACAAGAATACATTTTGGGCAACAAAGAAACCAACTGGTGGACGGTTGGGCTATCGGTTATGGCTACTCAGGCTAGTGCCATTACCTTTTTGTCTACGCCCGGTCAGGCTTACCATGACGGAATGGGTTTTGTGCAATTTTACTTTGGTTTGCCCATAGCGATGGTAGTGATTTGTTATACGTTTATCCCTATTTTTCACAAACTAAAAGTATTTACGGCCTATGAATACCTAGAACAGCGATTTGACTTAAAAACGCGTTCGTTTGCTTCCATCATCTTTTTGATTCAACGCGGATTAGGAACCGGTTTTACCATATATGCTCCCGCGATTATTTTGTCAACCATTTTGGGATGGAATCTGAATTGGTTGATAATCATTATTGGAATACTTGTGATTATCTACACCACTTCGGGCGGAACCAAAGCTGTAAATGTGACGCAAAAGCAACAAATGTTTGTGATAATGAGCGGAATGTTTATCACATTTGGACTTATTCTTCATTATTTGCCAAATGAAATGACTTTGAGTAATGCCATGCACATTGCAGGCGCTAATGATAAAATGAAAATTGTTGACTTTTCATTTGATCCTGAAACGAGGTATACCTTTTGGAGTGGAATTGCGGGTGGATTTTTCTTATTTCTTGCCTATTTTGGTACAGATCAATCGCAAGTAGGACGCTATTTATCTGGAAAATCGGATCGCGAAAGTCAGATGGGTTTGATTATGAATGGTTTCCTAAAAGTACCCATGCAGTTTTTCATTTTACTAACTGGTGTGATGGTATTTGTGTTTTTTCAATTCAATCCTGTGCCCTTGCATTTCAATCCAAATAACAAAGCCTTGGTGGCTCAATCCGTTTATGCCGATCAGTACGAGAATTTAGAAAAACAACTTGATGCACTAACCGAAGAAAAAAAAGAATACAACTTACTTTACATTGATCACTTGAACCAAAGTTACGACAACCCAATTCTACGTAGTGAGTTAGTCGCTTTGGCTGGAAAAGAAAAAGACTTACGTGATCAAGCCAAAGATTTGATTAGTAAAGTTGATGGAAAAGCGGAAACCAATGACAAAGATTACGTTTTTATTTATTTTATTCTCCATTATTTACCCAATGGATTGATTGGTTTGCTCTTGGCAGTAATTATCTCAGCCGCCATGTCATCGTCGGCTTCGGGCTTAACAGCTTTGGCTTCAACAACTTCTATTGATATCTACAAACGCAATTTAAAATCGGAAAAATCGGAAAAACACTATGTAAATGCGACACGCTATTTTACAATTCTTTGGGGAGTTATCGCCATTGTTTTTGCCTGTGTAAGTGCTTTATTTGAAAATTTAATACAGTTGGTCAACATTATCGGATCGGTTTTTTACGGAACCGTTTTGGGTATTTTCTTGGTCGGTTTTTATATCAAATACATCAAAGCCAATGCCATGTTTTTGAGTGCAATTATCAGTCAAACAACCATAATCATTATTTATTATTTCGCCATTCACATTCACCCAGGCGATGAAAAACTGGGCTACTTGTGGTTGAACTTTATTGGAGCCCTACTTACCATTTTACTTGGATTTGTATTTCAATTGTTTGCAAAAAAACAAGTCGCATCTGAAACTATATCTGAATAAAAAAACCACGAATACTTAAGGTTTTCGTGGTTTTCATTTTTATTTTTTTGGAAACAATTATTTCTTACTCCATTCTTTGATGCTATCATTGTTCATCTTAACGTAATCGTCGTTTTTGTCTTTTGTAGCTCCAGCCAGCGATAACTTAGCCGTTTCGATTGCACCTGTTTTGTCGCCTAATTTAGCTTGAATCAATGATTTTTGTCTGTAATACCAGTACGGAACATCAGCTCCAGCCTTAGTCATCCCAATGGCTTTATTGATATATTCTAAAGCCTTATTCATATCTCCATTAGAATTTAAATAGTACTGTGCCGATGAAAAGTAATCTCCAGCAGTTGGTCCAGCCATTACTTTTTCGATACTTGCCATAGCTGTTTTTTGAGTGGGTACATCAAATTTTACAGAAACCATAGTTTTTTCCCAAGAAATGTCTAAAGTAGCCGAATCGTTAGTTAAATTGTTTATAGCAATTGTAAAAGTATCTACATGATTACCTAACATTATTGGATCAACCATTACACTTACAGCTACTTTGTTTTCATCCCAATTTTCTGGTGTTCCCCAGTTGTCTGTAGTGGTATAAAAATCAACTTCCCAAACATCAGCTTTCGGAAGTGTAAAAATGGCATATTTCCCTTTCTTCAAGGTTTTACCACCAATCACAACATCATCGCTAAATGAAACCATTGAATTCAAATTGGCTCCTGTTCTCCAAATTTTTCCAAACGGAACCAAATCGCCAAAAATCTTTCGTCCTTTGGTGCTTGGACGCGAATACTCTACAGTCACATCAGTTAAACCAACCACTTGATTCAGAGTTGATTTCGGGCTGGGTTGCGGAGTTTTTACTTGTGCTTCAATTGTATAATTAGCAATGATAGCAGCTAGAATTAAAATAATTTTTTTCATAAATAAATTGTTTAGTTGGTCAAAATTACGAATTGTAAGTTGTTGAAATGTTAATTAAAATATAAATCAATCATTCTGTTTAACTTTTTTAAAAATAAATTAAACATATTTAGTATTTTTACAATCTTAATTTTTCACAATGAAAATATATACGTTACATACAAAACAAAACTTACCCATTTCAATCGATGAGGCGTGGGCGTTTTTATCGGATCCTAAAAACTTGAAAACTATAACACCCGATTACATGGGTTTCAAAACATTGTCAGGCGATGATCGGGCCATGTTTCCAGGGCAAATTATACAATATATTGTCACACCTGTAATGGGTATACCTATGAAATGGGTAACTGAAATTACGCACGTACAAGACAAAAAGTATTTTGTAGACGAACAGCGTTTTGGTCCCTACTCGCTTTGGCATCACAAACATTTCTTAAAAGAAATTCCGGGTGGTGTGGAAATGGAAGATATTGTAGACTACAAAGTTCCTATGGGAATAATCGGACAATTGGTACATCCGCTTTTGGTGGCTCCTAAATTGAAAGAAATATTTGATTACAGAAGAAAAAAATTGATAGAACTATTTGGAGAATTTAAAGGTTAAACGATGAAAAATATACTCTTAATTGGCGGTTCATACGGAATCGGACTCGCCCTTGCAAAAGAATTGCAATACGAAAATACTGTTTTTATTGCATCCAGAACCAATGAAAACATTGCTGATATGCACATCAACTACATCCCTTTTGATGCAACAAACCAAACTATTGATTCCAGTCAACTGCCTGATGTGATTGATGGCTTGGTTTATCTACCTGGAAGTATCAATTTACGACCTTTTAAAGGGTTGAAACCCGAGAGTTTTGAAGCCGATTTACAAGTTAATTTTATCAGTTTGGTAAAAGTAATACAAAGTGTGTTGCCCAATTTAATGGCTTCAGAACAAGCAAGTATTGTCGTGTTTAGTTCGGTAGCCGCTAGTATGGGAATGCCTTTTCACACCAGTGTAGCTGCAGCAAAAGGAGCTATTGAAGGATTTGCAAAAGCACTTGCAGCCGAGTATGCACCAAAAATCAGAGTGAACGTAATTGCGCCTTCATTGACAGATACGCCGTTGGCAGATAAATTTTTAAACAACGAAACCAAACAAGAAAAATCAGCCGAACGTCATCCGTTAAAACGCTTTGGGAAACCCGAAGATAGTGCCAATATGGCTGCCTTCCTATTGAGTGCTAAAAGCAGTTGGATTTCGGGGCAAATTTTTCATGTTGATGGTGGAATGTCAACTTTATTAATCTAAGGTTTAGCATTGTTTAATTTGGTCTAATAATTCAATGCAGTCAACTTACAAGCCAAATTAAACTTTTAAACAATTTTAAACCATTCACAAATGACTATTTTTTGGTTCCGACGCGACTTACGGCTCGACGATAATGCTGGACTTTTTCACGCGCTTCAAAGTAATGAAGCGGTATTACCTATTTTTATTTTTGATACGGCTATTCTTTCACAATTACCTAAAAATGATGCACGAGTAACGTTCATTCACCAACAACTTGAAAAAATCCAACAACAATTAAATACGTTGGGTAGATCGTTGGCTGTCTTTTACGGAAAGCCGTTTGATATTTACCAAAAACTAATCGCAGAGAATACCATTACGACCGTTTACACCAATCACGATTACGAACCCTATGCACGCAAGCGCGACTTAGAACTCTATCATCTTTTTAAAGAAAATCACATTGAGTTTAAAACCTGTAAAGACCAAGTTATTTTTGAGAAAAGTGAAGTTGTGAAAGAAGATGGAACACCTTATGTAGTTTATACTCCTTACTCAAACAAGTGGAAAGAAAATTTCAGAAAAGTAAAGCTTATCCATTACCAATCTGAAGAGCATTTAAACAAAATTACCACGCATAACTATCCATTTTTGAGTCTGGACACGATTGGTTTTGTTCCCTCAACTATAAAAGTTACACCTTACGATACCTCAGAAACACTAATTGACAATTACGAAGCTACCCGCAATTTTCCTGCTTTAAACAAAACATCTTATCTAGGAATTTATTTGCGTTTTGGTGCTGTTTCCATTCGGAAAATGGTTGCCAAGGCACTTCAAAGTAAAAATGAAACGTTCTTAAAAGAATTGATTTGGCGCGAATTCTTCATGCAAATCTTATGGCATTTTCCACATACTACCACACAAAGTTTTAAAACTAAATACGATGCAATTAAATGGGATAACAACGAAGTGTTGTTTCAAAAATGGTGTGAAGGGAAAACAGGTTATCCTTTTGTTGATGCTGGGATGCGAGAACTAAATACAACTGGCCATATGCACAATCGTGTACGTATGATTGTAGCGAGTTTTTTATGTAAACATTTGCTTATTGATTGGCGCTGGGGCGAAAGTTATTTTGCATCCAAATTACTTGATTACGAACAAGCAAGCAATGTGGGTAATTGGCAATGGGCAGCAGGAAGTGGCGTTGACGCAGCACCCTATTTTAGAATCTTCAATCCGACTGAGCAGATTAAAAAATTTGATCACGATTTAATCTACATCAAAAAATGGATTCCCGAACTCAATACCTTAGATTATC
>CAZAJH010000022.1:0-14249 GCA_964485385.1 uncultured Flavobacterium sp. | reverse complement strand
TTTTGACGTCGTTTTCAGAATAAATATAGCCACCCAAGTTCCATTTTTTGTTGTAATGATGTGCGCCGCCGTAAGTGACAAAACGCGTAAAATTGCGATCAGAATACTGGTATTCAATCTCAATACGCATTTCGGAGGTAATAGGGAAAAGCGAAGTGAATGTGATTTCGCCAGCGTTGTAATCAATTACATATTGGTTGTTTTCGCCACGTTCTTGTAAAATACCGTTCACATAAACCCGCTCGGAACCTGAAATGATCAATACGAACAGTTCGCCATTGTTGCCTCGCAGTTTGTATGGCCCTTGGTTTCCTTCTTGTCCTGTAAACGAACTTCGTGCATATTGCCCGCGGACGACTGCGCCTGAGGCAAAAACTTCGGTTTTATTTTTTTCTTTTCCAAAGGTGAATTTAGTAGCTAAACCTTGCACTTTTTTGTTGAAATTCAAGTATTTCGATTGGCGGTTTTCCAGAAATAAATCACCCCCGCGAACGTTCCATTTATCAGAAAAAAGCTCGATAAAAATCTGGTCAAATTCGTCCAAGCGTTGCGAATAGCCATTGTCTTGCAACGGAATATTACTGTCTTGTATCGAGGCACGAAGGCTTACTTTGTCGGAGATTTTTCCTGTAATTTGAAGGTCGAGATTGGAGTTGACCGTTGTGTTTTGGTTGTTTCCCACGGTTACGCCGCGCGTTATGCTTCCCGAAGTGGTGAGTCCGTCAAAAGGCTTAAAAATTTTGGCTTTGTTGTTTTTTATGGCAAACAATTGTTCGGAATCGTTCGGAACCACTACAGCACCGTCGTAGATTGAATAGGTTTTGGTAAGAAATTCGGGGTAATTTAGGTACTTGATGGTAAGCGAATCCGTTGGCGCCAAATCGGAGTTAAACAGCAAGGTTCCTTTTTTAAAATCGACTTTGTATCGTGTAGAATCGATGGTTTTTCCTTCCTTATCAACAATTGAAAAAAACGAATTATTGATGCTTTTTTTTTCAACAAAGATAGTGTCTTGGGTAAAAGCGATTTTTTTGGAGGCATAAGTCGACTTGATTTCCTGAGCCCAGCTGCTCGAAAACCAAAACAAAAACCACACAATCCATCCTTTTTTTAGCATAAGTACTATAACTGTAAAAAGTCAAAAGTAGTATTTATAATTGGAAAGATTTTGATGGAAAAGAAGGAATCTCTAGGGTTATTTGGATACGTTGTTTATTTTGATCAAAATAGAAAACAATTCCAATCCTTGAGAGCGTTATTCTTTAGTCACAATCTGCATCGTTTCTCTCGAAATTTGTTTGACCAAAACGGTTTTGTCTTTTTCGACCATTTCGGCGGCTTCTTTGGTAAAATGACGAATGGTAAACAGCGACACATTTTCGTTGTACGACACTTTGAATTTTTTAGAAAGCACCGATTTTAACTCGTTGAAATGGTTGTATTTGTCTTCTACACAAACCGAAAAACTGATGGCCGTGTTTTGAATCAAACTCACTTTGATTTTGTATTTGTGCAGCAATGCAAATATTTCGCTGATGTTTTCTTCCATAATGAAAGAGAAATCAATAGACGACAGTGAAATCAGCAATTGGTTTTTCTTCACGATAAAACACGAGGTTTTCGGCTCTAAATCTTGTCCTTTTGAAACCGAAGTTCCAGGTAAAAGTGGATGAACAAACGATTTTACAAAAAGTGGAATTTCTTTTTTCTGTAACGGTTGTAATGTTTTTGGGTGAATAACCGAAGCACCGTAAAAAGCCAATTCAATCGCTTCACGATAAGAAATTTGGTTCAATAGAACTGCGTTTTCAAAATAACGTGGATCGGCATTCAGTACGCCAGGAACATCTTTCCAAATCGTTACACTTTCGGCACTCAAACAATAGGCAAAAATAGCAGCAGTATAATCGGAACCTTCACGACCCAAAGTAGTGGTAAAGTTATTTTCATCCGAACCGATAAAACCCTGCGTGATGGTAAGTGCTTTCTTTTTTACGCCTTTGGTAATCAATTTTTGGGTTTGTTCCCAATCCACATTAGCATCGCGATACGTGGCGTCGGTTTTGATGAAATTGCGTACGTCTATCCAGTTGTTTTTTAATCCTTTTTCATTAAAATAATAACTCACAATGGTAGTGGAAACAATTTCGCCAAAACTAATCACTTGATCGTAGACAAAGTTGTAATTGGGCGATTTATTGCTGCGTAAAAAGTATTCCAAATCGGCAAAATGACTGTTTACAGCAAAAAACACATCGTGCTCTTCATCATCGAATAAATCGAGTAAAATTTGGTTGTGGTATTTGCGTACTTCTTGCAGTGAAGCGTGGAACTCTTTTGATTTTTCAAAATAATTTTTAATCACAACTTCCAGAGCATTGGTTGTTTTTCCCATGGCTGAAATGACAATAAGCACGTCTTCATGACCTACTTTTTGCAAAACATCCCATACGTTTTTTACACCGTCGGCGTCTTTTACAGAGGCGCCACCAAATTTGAAGATTCTCATGTTAATTCAATAATTTCAAGTAAGTTCCAAAGGTAAAAAAATCAAATTCCAAAAAGCAAAAAACAGAGATCAAAAAAGCACAAAAAAGTAAATTTCAAATCTAAAGTTTTGGAATCTTGAATTTCGTGTTTCGAATTTATTTGTTATTTGGAGCTTATCATTTGGAATTTTTAGAAAGAAACTCGTTTATTCCTGCTTCATCCATTTGAGCCACACGCCAGTCATCGAGTACTTGGGCTCCGGTTTTTTTATAGAAATCGATCGCATTCACATTCCAATCCAAAACGGCCCATTCTATTCGACGTACCTTATCGCGTTTCCCTTGAGCAATAATTTCACTGTAGAGTGCAAATCCTGCACCTGTGCCGCGTTGGTTTTCTTTTACAATTAAATCTTCCAGGTGAATGGTTTTGCCTTTCCAGGTCGAATACCGATAATAATATAAGGCAATGCCAATAATTTCTTGGTTTTTCTCGGCTACAAAAGTGTGAAACAACGGCTGTTCACCAAAACCGTCGCGAACCAAATCGGCTTCAGTAACCACAACTGCCTCAGGTTCTTTTTCAAAAACAGCCAGTTCTTTTATAAGTTCCAAAACTGCAGGCATATCGTTGGGCGTTCCTTTTCGAATAATCATATATTGTGAGTTTGAGGTAAAAATAAAAAACAAATCCTAAATCCCAAGTTGTGCTCGGAATTTAGGATAGTTTAGTATGTAAATCAAAACTATTTTTTCTTTTTGATAGGTTTTTTGGCCGTTGGTTTTTTGGCTGTCGCTGTTGCTTTGTTGTTGATTGGTTTTTGTACGTAAGCCTTATACAAACCGTCAGCAGTAGCTCTGTTTTTTGCTAGAGCCGCTCGGTTACTAGGGTCAGGATGTGAACTCATCATACGCGAGATGAAATCGCTCTGTGCGCCACCGCTCAAGTTAGCCAAAATGGTAAAGGCAGACTCAACGGCATTGACATCATATCCATTACGTTTCATAAAATCATACGAAAAAGTGTCGGCTTCTGATTCTTGAGCGCGACTGAATTTACTATCTAACAACGCATTGGCAATTTGTCCGGCTTGACCGTCGGTTACTTTAGCAACTTTATCCGATGTGGCTCCAACGGCATTAATCAAAGCGGCATTTCTGTAGGCAGAACGAACAGCATCTTTGGTGTCTTCGTTGGCAACATGGCCAATTTCGTGACCAATCACAGCCAATAGCTGATTATCATCCATAATATCCATTAAGCCCGAATACACCCGAACACTTCCGTCGGCACAGGCAAAAGCATTAACCTCTTTGGTTAGGTAAACTTTGTAGTTTAATTTCAATCCGTTTTCGTTAGCATGTTTGCCAAAAACACGATTCAAGCGCAATGTGTATCCGTCTTTTGGGCCTGCTACCACATTAGCTGAATCCATTTTCTTAACGGCTTGAGCCGCTACATTGGCAGCATCTTCATTCGAAAAAGTAAAACTAGCAACGCCTGTTTTTAAGGCATTCAAAGTGCGATCAACATTGATTTGCGCGAAAGCGTAAGTACAGCCAAGATACCACACCACTAGAGCAACAACACATTTAATTTTCATATTCATTTCGTTTTTATGGCTACAAAGATAACATAACTTTAGAAAAAAGGATGTAGTATAATTTTTACTCGAACTGCTACAATTGAATAAAAAAAAACGATATTTGCACCAAATAACTACAACGATTTCGTAATGGAAGAACGCAACAAAACTTTAGGCGAATTTATCATAGAAAATCAAAATGCTTTTCAGTATTCATCGGGCGAATTGTCGCGCATTATCAACTCGATTCGATTGGCTGCCAAAGTCGTAAATTACAAAGTAAACAAAGCGGGTTTGGTGGATATAGTTGGCGCTGCGGGCGAACAAAATGTACAAGGCGAAGACCAACAAAAGCTAGATGTTTATGCCAATGAAGTATTTATTCAAACCCTAATCAACCGTGAAATTGTTTGTGGAATTGCCTCTGAAGAAAACGACGATTTTATTACCGTTGCCGGAAGTGATAACAGCCACAGCAACAAATATGTTGTGTTGATGGATCCTTTGGATGGTTCGTCTAACATCGATGTGAATGTTTCGGTAGGAACCATTTTTTCAGTTTTTAGACGAAAAACACCTGTTGGAACACCGGTTACATCTGAAGATTTTTTACAACCAGGCACCCAGCAAGTGGCCGCGGGCTATGTCATATATGGTACTTCAACGATGTTGGTGTACACTACAGGTCATGGTGTGAATGGATTTACCCTAAATCCGGCCATAGGAACCTTTTACCTTTCGCATCCCAATATGCAATATCCGAAAGACGGAAAAATATATTCGATAAACGAAGGCAACTATGTGCATTTTCCGCAAGGAGTAAAAGACTACATAAAATATTGTCAGTTGGAGGAAGGCGATCGTCCGTATACTTCACGCTATATCGGAAGTTTGGTTTCGGATATGCACCGCAATATGATCAAAGGAGGAATTTACATTTATCCAACGAGTTCTAAAGCGCCAAAAGGAAAATTGCGTTTGTTGTACGAATGCAATCCAATGGCTTTTATTGCCGAACAAGCCGGAGGCAAGGCCTCTGATGGTTACCGACGCATCATGGAAATCCAACCTACCGAATTGCATCAACGCGTTCCTTTTTTCTGCGGAAGCTATAATATGGTGGCCAAAGCCGAGGAGTTTATGAAAAATTCTAAGGAATAATTTACCGCAATCGAATTTCGAATAAGTCAGAAAAGTAGTATCAATTCGATAAAATTAGTACATTTGTCGAAGGAAACTAAATAAACTACTGTACTTATATGTCTAAAAATCAATCCAAAGAAACCGAAAATGGGGCTGTAAATTCGCTTGAATCTGCCCAACGTTTGGAAGCCATTAAAAACCTGATTTTTGGTGAAAACATCCAACAAATTGATCAAGATTTTCAATCGCTAAAAAACCATATCGAAAAAAGAAAAGAAGAGCTTGAAAATTTAATTGAAGATACACGCAAAGAATTGAATGCAACTATCGACAATTTAGCTACTGATTTGAACATCCGAATTACAGATTTAGAAAACAGTTTGAACGAGAAAACCGACGAACTTAACCACAAAAAAGTCGATCGCAACTTGTTGGGAACACTACTAGTTTCCCTGGGTGAAAAGATAATGAAAGACTAATCTTTTGTTATGACAGAATCTGAAAAATTAGCCAAGCTCAAAGAACTTCTTCTTAATGAGGATAGGGATTTTGCGCAAAAAATTCTCCAAAAATTGGATGATTTAACGGATACTGTTCATACCCAAGAAAAACTTTCAGAAAAAGTTAACCCCATCATCGACGAAAAGCTACACGTATTTGTAGAGGAAATTCCACAAAAACTCGGGCCAACTATTACTAAGGCACTTTCGGAAGAAATCAAAAATTCGCAAGACAAAGTCGTCGAAGCGCTTTTTCCGATTATTGGTAAAATGATCAAAAAATACATCCAACAAGAAATAGCCATTTTGTCGGATCGCATCAACAGCCAAGTGCAAAATACCTTTTCGGTCAAAAAATGGACTCGCAAAATCAAAGGAATGTTTTTTGGTTTTAGTGAAGAAGAAATGATCATGAGCGAATTGGCTAAACCAACTATTCAGCAGTTATTTGTCATAGAAAAAGGGTCGGGTTTGGTTATAGCTAGTGCTTCCAAAACCGAAACTGTAGATGAAGATATGGTAGCCGGAATGCTAACGGCTATTAAAAGTTTTGTAGAGGATGCTTTCAAAGAACACAACCAAAATTTACAGTCGATTGAATACGAATTGTACGAAATTTACATTCAAAATTTTTCCAACTACTATATTGCTGTCATGCTTTCAGGAACTGTAAATGATGCGTACAAAAGCGAACTCGAAAACCAGTTGTTGGATTTGACCGAAAAGCACATCAATACCAATACCGAAAACAAAGACGCAATCAAACAGTACCTAGAAGCGTTTATTCGACATGAATAGTACCAAAAAAATAGTATTAGTAGGACACTTTGGTGTTGGAAAATCATCCTTGATCAAGCGATTTGTGGAGCAGGTTTTTTCCGATCAATACATAGTAACTATTGGGGTACACATTTTAAAAAAAACCATCGAAATCAACCAAGAAACCCTCACAATGGTGATTTGGGATATCGAAGGGAAAGACGATTTGAAAAAATTACGACCTTCGTACTTAATCGGAACAGCTGGTTTTATTTACGTAATTGACCCCACTCGGCCTCAAACCTTTGCTCATTTTGACGAGGAATGTTTGTTTTTGAAAGAAGGATTTCCACAGTCAAAATTGGTCACAGTTGCCAACAAAATAGACCTGGTAGATTCTGAAGAGTGGCAGCAACAAATCAACATGCAGCAACATAAAATCGACTTTTTTACCAGTGCCAAAACCGGCCAAAACGTGGAGGAAGTATTTCTTGAATTGGGAAAAAGAATGCTATCATGATTGAAAAAATTAGGGATAAATACTTGAATTCGAGAACCCAAATTGTGGTTCTCAATCACCAAGGCAGGATAGTACAAACTGATAACCAACTATTTGCTTTTCCCCTGAATTCGCTGTTGGAAGACTTTCATCCTTTTTTTTACATCATTACCGATTTATTGGAGCAAGAACATAACGAAACAGTATTTAGTGGCGTACATATTGATTACCAACAAACCAAAACGGTTTTGGATGTGATTGTCAATTCGGGTTCGCCCAATTCCAATCCGTTTGTGGTTTTGATTGATTTTTCGAGCTACTACAAGAATTTCCAAAGCATAGCGCAAGAAAAAAACGAATCCATTTTGAGCTTTCATTTGGAAGAGCTAAAAAACAAACAGCTTCAAGCCGAAAAAGAGTTCAAAGACAAATTCTTGGCCAACGTGAGTCACGATCTAAAAACGCCACTTTGGGGTTCGACCTTTTTTATCAATAAACTCGAACAAACCCCTTTGACTCCCACACAACGCGATTATGTAACTACCATCAAAGAATCAAATCAGCATATTTATCATTTGGTTCAAGATTTATTGGATTTGTCTAAAATTGAATCGGGTCAGATGGAAATCGTAAATGAACCTTTCGATTTTTATCATACCATCCAACAAATAGAGTCCTTATTTCAGCCTAAAACCAAAGAAAAAAAGTTGTTATTCGAGGCGCATATCGACCCTAGAATTCCGAAACAACTCATTGGCGACAAGGTGCGGTTGAATCAAATTTTGATTAATTTATTGGACAATTCAACCAAATTTACATCCAAAGGCCGCATTGGATTAACCGTCCATTTGCAAAAAAAAGAAAACAACAAACTACTATTGGAGTTTTTGGTAAACGATACCGGTTCGGGTATTGAAACGTCCAACAAGTCTGATGTTTTTCTCAGTTTCAAAAAATTACATTCCTCCAAAAAAATAGAAGGCTTGGGATTGGGTTTGGCTATAGTTTCTAATTTGGTTCGGTTGATGAAAGGCGAAATCGACTATCAAACCGAATTAAACGTCGGCACTACTTTTATGATTCTACTTCCTTTTGAAGCATAAAAAAACCTCCAAATTAGTGGAGGTTTCTATTTTTAATCCGGGGATTTTTATTTGTTCATGTGTGTCATTTCGTACACAAATGTGTCCAAATCAACGCCCATTACTAATAATGACAATGCTTTGTCAACAATATAATTGACATTACCTGGTGTAAATCCTAAAGCCAAAGCAAATCGCGTTAAAACGTCTTTTTGTTTGGGTCCTAGTACGTGGTCTACATATACCATTCGCGACAAATCATACAAACGCTCCAAACGTTGTGCGTAAGAATACGGCGGATTGATCGGGTATTTCATTGGGTTTTCCAAGATTTCATCGTATTCTTCACTTGAAATCTCTAAACGAGTAGCCAGTTTGTCTAAAAATTGTTTTTCTTCAGCACTAAGTTCACCATCTGAAGTGGCTACACGAACAATTGCCGAAAAATGACCTTTATTTCTTGTTTTGAACTCGCTATCAAATAAATCAGAAAATGACATAACTATAGGTATTTTATTCGGCAAATATAGTTTTATTTCCAATAAAAAGGAAATTGTTTTTAACGATTTTAAAGGCAATTTCAGTATCAAATTCAAAATAAATCGTAAGTTTACATTCCTAAAAACTACTAAACATTTACTATTATGCCCGATTTTTGGATTTATTTCAAAATTGGTCTTGAGCACGTTTTAGACCTAAACGGATACGACCATGTTCTTTTTCTAATCGCATTAACAGTTCCGTATGCTTTTAAAGATTGGAAAAGAATTTTGCTTTTGGTTACACTTTTTACCATCGGGCATACGTTGGCTTTGTTGCTTTCGGTGTTTAATATCGTAACGGTGAAAGCCAGTTGGGTTGAATTTCTCATCCCGATAACCATTCTACTGGCAGCTTTTTTTAATTTATTCACTGCCGGAAAATCATCCAAACAAGAAAGCATCACTTTTGTTGCTTCGGTTACTTTGTTTTTTGGTTTGATTCACGGCTTGGGTTTTTCCAATTATTTCAAATCCATTTTGCCCGGAAATCCCTCAGATAAAGTGGTTCCTCTGTTTGAATTTGCTCTCGGAATTGAAGCGGCACAAATTCTAGTAGTGTTGTCGGTATTGGTACTTTCCTTTGTTGTACAAACACTTTTCCGTTTTAACAAACGCGATTTTACACTAGTTATGTCGGCTTTTGTGATCGGTGTAGTCGTTCCGATGATTATTCAAAATCCAATTTGGCAGCGATAAAGTTGATTGGGAGCGAATCAGTAGTTATATTTGTAAACGCATTTCCTGCTCTTCGCTTTACAAGGTGTCGCTGCGATCAGGGCTAAGGGGAATCCATTTTTGTGAAAAACAGCATGTAAACCAACCTTTTGGTACCATGTACTTTTGCGGTAAATATGAAAGAAAAAAAACAAAGCAAGTACGACAAAGCCTACCTTCGAATCGCAGCCGAGTGGAGCAAATTATCTTATTGTCAACGCAAACAAGTGGGCGCTATCATTGTTCGTGATCGTATGATCATCTCAGATGGCTACAACGGAACGCCTTCGGGGTTTGAGAACTGTTGTGAAGACGAACACGGATTAACACATTGGTATGTTTTGCATGCCGAGGCCAATGCGATTTCTAAAGTGGCTCGTTCTACCCAATCGTGTGAAAATGCAACTTTGTACATTACACTTTCGCCCTGCAAAGAATGCAGTAAACTCATTCATCAATCGGGAATCAAACGCGTGGTGTACCAAAACGGTTACCGCGATACTTCGGGAATCGATTTTTTGGTTAAAGCCGGAGTTGAAGTCATGCAAATTGATGATTTAGAATAAAATAAATTATTTGTAGCAACGTTAGATTGGTATTCACAAGTAAGTTACAGTCAATGAAAATCAATAAAATCTATCTTCCTTTGTTGTTTTTTTCGTGCGTAGCGATAGGCGTCGTAATTGGTGGATGGATTAATTATCCGATGGCCAACACATCGTTGTCTAAAAATAATTACAAAAATAAACTCAACAGCCTCATCAATTTTATCGATAGCGAATACGTAGACGATGTGCAAACCGACTCTATAGTAGATTTGACCGTAACCAATATACTTTCTAATCTTGATCCGCACTCGGTTTACATTCCGCGTAGCGAACAAAAACAAGAAGCCGAAAATATGCGCGGTGATTTTGTTGGTATTGGTGTTAACTTTTATTTGTTTAAAGACACAGTGTCGGTTGTAAAACCCATTGCTGGTGGTCCAGCCGAAAAAGCGGGCATTCAAGCAGGCGATCGGTTGTTGTATGCAGACGATTTTAAATTGTTTGGAAAAAAAATCCACAACGATACCTTGTACAAGAAACTTCGCGGTGAAGAAGGTTCGTTGGTAACGCTCACAGTGTATCGTAAATCTGTCAATAAAAAGTTTAAAGTTCAAGTCAAGCGCGGAGTGGTTCCTATCAAAAGTATTGATACACATTTGATGCTTGACCAAAAAACAGGCTACATCAAAATCAACCGTTTTTCTGAAACCACAGGTCGGGAGTTTCATATGGCCTTATTGCAACTCAAACAAAAAGGAGCTTCAGAATTGATTATAGACGTGCGCGATAACGGTGGCGGATTTTTGGAAATGGCTGTTCAAGTGGCCGACGAATTGCTCAAAGACGGGCAACTGATTGTATTTACAAAAAACAAAAAAGGAGCTATCAATAAAACCTATGCCACAGCGGGTGGAAGTTTTGAAAACGGAAAAGTAGCTGTTTTAATCAACGAAAATTCAGCTTCAGCGAGCGAAATTTTGGCAGGAGCCATTCAGGATAACGACCGTGGCATTGTGGTGGGAAGACGTTCGTTTGGAAAAGGATTGGTGCAACGTGAAATCGATTTTGATGATGGTTCAGCTGTCCGACTAACCACATCACGGTATTACACTCCAAGTGGTCGCTCGATTCAAAAACCCTACATTAAAGGAGAAAAAGAAAAATACTACGGCGAGTTTGAAGGGCGATTTGAAAGTGGAGAATTGTATGAAAAAGACAAAATCAAAATAGCGGATTCACTCAAATTCAAAACCAAAAACGGGCGAATTGTGTATGGAGGTGGCGGCATTGTTCCGGATATTTTTGTAGGATTGGAATCGAAACACGGTCACGAAAGTGTAGAATACATTCTGAATACGGGTGTTTTAGGTCATTTTGTTTTCGAACAATTAGACAAAAACCGAAGCAGTTACCAAGGGTTGAATGTACAACAATTGACAGCCAAAGTTACCAGTCGTCCGCAATACATTAAAGATTTTACCTCGTATTTAGCCAATTTGGGCCTCGAAATAAATTTGGAGAACAACATCGCGTTGGTTAATCGGTATTTGTCGGCTGAGTTGGCACGTCAACTTTTAGGAGAAAATTACTTTTACCAATTGGTTTTGAAAGAAGACAAAATGATCAAAGCCGTTTTGAGGTAGTTATTTTTTGGTACTATCGTGTACTTGAACGTGATTTCCGTCGTTCCATAAAGTTAGAATATCGGTTGCCACAGCAGCGCCACTTCCGGCAGCGATAGCCAACTGGCTTCTCCAACCTGCGAGCGTGCCTGTCGCATATATTCCATCGGTTACTTTGTGGTCTGTGTTTTTTAATTGAATTCGGTTTTTTTCGGGGTTGATTTTCTGATGCGGAATCACAAAAGTTTCCAAACCTGCTATGGTAAACGGATTTCCCGCACCAATTCCGATTACAACCATTTTTGAATGGTACGTATTTTTAGTGGTTACAAGGGTAAAATTAGGGTATGACCCTTCAATTTTCATTACCTTTTCACCTTCTACAATAGTAATGTGGGGGTAGTTTTTCTGTAAATGTTCGATGCTTTCCACCAAAAGTTCTGATCCGAGTTTGCCAGCTGGAATTCCGTAAGCGTTGTTAAACAAAGCATCTTGTAAGGATGACGCTTTTTGATGGGCAATAATGGCAATTTTTTTGTCTTGAGCAAAAGGTTTGTTTTGAGCCGATCCCAAAATTAAAGCACAAGAAACGCCAGAAACACCACCGCCAATAATAACAACATCAAACATGATTTGAAAGAGTATTCGGGATTGGTTTAACTTTTTAATTTGTCATCAATTTTCTTCGACATTTTAAAAATGAGAAGAATAAAAACAGCGCAAAACGAAGCCATAATTCCGATTAATGCGATCATGCTATTTCCTTCGAAAGGGTTGTCAAAATCCAACAAAGTGAGGTTGAATATGATTAGTGCAACAGCAATTAAGATAAGTACGGTAGAAAAAATTTTCATGACAATAATTTGAAGCAAAAATAATAATTTTTACTACTAAATAAATAAGCCTTTAACATTAGAAGCGAATAATTTAACAGCTATTGCCAAAAGAACCACTCCAAATGTTTTTCGGATAACGCCCAAACCATTTTTGCCCAAGGCTTTTTCAATTTTGGCTGATGATTTTAAAACAGCGTAGACTACAACAATATTTAAAACAATAGCAATAATAATGTTGATGGTGGCGTATTGAGAGCGCAATGAGAGCAGAGTAGTCATTGTTCCAGCTCCAGCAATTAAAGGAAACGCCAAAGGAACTATGGATGCAGACGAGTTGGCTTCTTCTTTGTAAATGCGAATCCCTAAAATCATTTCTAGAGCCAAGAAAAACAGTACAAACGAACCCGCCACGGCAAACGAATGCACATCGATACCAATAAGTTTCAGTAATTCTTCTCCCACAAAAAGAAAAACAATCATGATGAAACCTGCCACTGCCGAAGCTTTTTCGGATTCAATATGACCGAATTTTTGCCGTAACTCTACAATAATCGGAATGGTTCCAACAATATCTATCACAGCAAAAAGTACCATTCCAATTGTTGCTATTTCTTTGAAATCAATTGACATAACTTTTTTTTGGGCAAAATTATGTTTTTAATCTTGTTCTTCGGTATTTATTCAAATTAGATTTTACCTTTGCTACTAAAAATTACCTACACCAATACCGCTTATCAATATGTTTCAATTAGGAAAAACTATAGTTTCAGAAGATATCTTACAAAAAGATTTCGTGTGTAATCTCTCGGCCTGTCATGGTGCTTGTTGTGTAGATGGTGATGCAGGTGCGCCTTTGAGTGAAGAGGAAACCCAAATTTTGGAAGCCATTTATCCCAACGTGAAACCCTTTTTACGGAAAGAAGGTATAGAAGCCATTGAACGAATGGGTACTTGGGTTAAAGGAACCGACCAAGATTTAGAAACGCCTTTGATTGACAATAAAGATTGTGCCTATGTTATCTTCGACGGGAAAACAGCATTGTGTGGTATAGAACAAGCCTATAACCAAGGCGCGGTAAGTTGGAAAAAACCTGTATCGTGTCATTTGTATCCGATTCGAGTCAAAGATTTTACCGAATTTGCAGCAGTGAATTATGATCGGTGGGACATTTGTGATGATGCTTGTTCACTCGGAAAAGAATTACAAGTTCCAGTCTATAAGTTTGTCAAAGAAGCACTCATTAGACGATTTGGGGAAGATTGGTACCTTGAATTGGAGAAAGTAGCTACAGAATTGAAGAATGAAAAATAAAAAAAACGCCTCAATAAAGGCGTTTTATTTTTTGTGGAGAAGATGGGGCTCGAACCCACGACCTCTTGACTGCCAGTCAAGCACTCTAGCCAACTGAGCTACATCCCCAGATGGCACAAATATATAAACAAAAGACCAACTTTTCAAAAAAAAATTAAAGGATTAAAAATTAACACTTTAAAAGCAAAAAATGCTAAAAAAAGGGTGAAAAAAATTTTTTTTCTCAAGGAAAAACAACTAATATTGTCATCTTTAAAAAACTAAAACTATTAACTTCAATCTTAAACCAAACACATGAGAAAAATTACCTTACTTTTTTCGTTTTTATTACTTTCCTTCTTGAGTGAAGCACAAGTAATAGCTTCATTAAATTTTGATGCCAATTTAGGTTGGGCTACCACCAATACAACTAGTGATGCTGGGACTACTATTGCTGCATGGTCAAGAAGAACAGCAGGAACAACGCCCACATGTACTCCATTTGCAGGAGCTGGTATGGCACGTTTCAATTCATACAACATCCCAGCAGGTGGTACAGGAAGATTAACTTCTCCTGCTCTTTCTTTTGCTGGTGCATATTACCGCGTTAAGTTTAAATTGTACCGTGATAACGGTTA
>CAZAJH010000021.1:3216-14288 GCA_964485385.1 uncultured Flavobacterium sp. | reverse complement strand
GTCCAGATTTCGTCGTCTACCAATAACTCTAATTTGTCGCAATGTTCTCTGATCACTTCAAAGTAAGGTTTTACTTTATCGCAGTACATTTCGGCCATTTTTTGAGCATCGGTTAAAGCATTGGCCTTTTTACGGGCTTCGATCATGTCGTCAACATTCGAGTTAATGCCTTCGATGTGTTCAGAAATTTCTTTGATGATAGAGATTTGTTCTTTGGCAATTTTCTCAAAATCTTTTCCGAAGATGTCTTTCAAACCGCGCACGTTTTCAATTAAGGTGTTTTGGTAACGAATTGCCGTTGGAATCACGTGATTACGTGCAATATCGCCTAAAACACGTCCTTCAATTTGGATTTTTTTGGTGTATTCTTCCAATTCGATTTCGTAACGCGCTTCTACTTCAACATGGTTCATGACATGCAAATCGCTGAACAATTCCAATGCTTTTTTAGATACTTTGGCTTTTAAAGCGGCAGGCGTTGTTTTGTGATTGCTCAATCCGCGTTTTTTAGCTTCTTTTTCCCAAGCCTCACTGTAACCATCGCCTTCAAAAAGGATGTTTTTGGTTTGTTTGATGTATTCTCTCAACACGTTAAAAATCGCTTCGTCTTTTTTCAATCCTTTTTTATCGATTAACGCATCTACTTCTTTTTTGAATTCTTTTAATTGTTTGGCTACGATAGAATTCAAGGTAGTCATAGCATTGGCGCAGTTGGCAGACGAACCTACAGCTCTGAACTCAAATTTATTTCCTGTAAAAGCAAAAGGTGATGTTCGGTTTCTGTCGGTATTGTCCAACATCACATCTGGAATTTTACCAACCACGTTCAGTTTTAGATCGGTTTTTTCTTCTGGAGAAAGTTTTCCTTTGGAAACACCTTCCAATTCAGCTAATACTTTGGTTAATTGCTCTCCAATAAAAACCGAGATAATAGCTGGAGGTGCTTCATTAGCTCCTAAACGGTGATCGTTGCTAGCTGTTGCAATGGAAGCTCTAAGTAACTCTTCGTATTCTTGAACGGCTTTGATGGTATTGATAAAGAAAGACAAAAATTGTAAATTACTCATTGGCGTTTTGCCAGGAGAAAGTAAGTTAACACCTGTATCTGTTGCCATCGACCAGTTGTTGTGTTTACCTGATCCGTTGACACCTTGAAATGGTTTTTCGTGAAACAACACTTTAAAATCGTGACGCTCCCCTACTTTCGACATCACGTCCATCAACAAAGAGTTATGGTCTACGGCCAAATTGGTTTCTTCAAAAATCGGAGCGAGCTCAAACTGGTTGGGTGCAACCTCATTGTGACGTGTTTTTACAGGAATTCCCAACAACATACATTCTTCTTCTAATTCTCTCATAAAGTTCAATGCTCGCGACGGAATTGAACCAAAGTAATGATCGTCTAATTGCTGCCCTTTGGCTGATGTGTGCCCTAATAAGGTTCTACCTGTTAGCAATAAATCAGGTCTTGAATTGGCCAAAGCACTATCAACTAGGAAATACTCTTGTTCCCAACCCAAAGTAGCGGTAACTTTCTTTACATTTTTATCAAAATACTTGCATACTTCTGTAGCAGCCTCATCTACAGCATTTAAAGCTCGTAATAAAGGCGTTTTGTAATCTAATGCTTCACCGGTGTAGGAAATAAAAACCGTTGGAATACACAACGTTGTTCCGAAGATAAACGCCGGAGATGTTGGATCCCAAGCAGTATATCCACGGGCTTCAAAAGTATTTCGAATCCCTCCATTAGGAAATGAAGAAGCATCAGGTTCTTGTTGCACTAATTGTCCACCACCAAATTTTTCAACAGCTTCTGAACCATCATAAGAGGTTTCAAAAAAGGCATCGTGCTTTTCTGCCGTGGTTCCTGTTAGAGGTTGAAACCAGTGCGTGTAGTGAGTTACCCCTTTAGAAAGCGCCCACTCTTTCATTCCCATGGCGATGTAATCGGCTAACTTTCGGTCAATTTTTGTTCCGTGCTGGATGGCATCTTTTACGGCACGGTAGGCATCGGCAGTCAAAAACTGCTTCATCGCTTTATCATTGAACACATTCGAACCGAAAAGAGCTGATTTTTTTCCAGCTTCTTCAAATTTTACTGGTTTTCTACCAGCTGCATCTTTTAATGCTTGAAAACGTAAAGTTGACATAAAATTAGTTTTAAAAAGTTATACCCTTAAAATTTTGATGCAAATATATGATTTTTTTACATATAAAATAATTTAACCCTATTTTTTTAGGGGTTAATTCAATAAATAAAAAAAAATTAAAGAAAAATTAATTCCCAACAAAATACGGTTAAAAAAAATCTATGCATTATATTTGCAGTAATTGCATTTTTTAAATTTTACAGTATTTTAAATTACTAATTCTTAATTCGCCCTATAACATGATTGTTTGGATATTATTCTTCACCTTAGTTGTTGCCATATTAGCCTTAGATTTAGGAGTATTCAATAAAACACCTCATATTATTAGTACAAAAGAGGCTAGCAAATGGACGGGAATTTGGGTTACTCTATCTTTTTTATTTTCAGGTGTGATTTATTGGTTGTACGGAACCGATTACATTGCCAATCCGACTGCGTTGACTCAAACTGGAGCCGCATTAAAGTTTATAACAGGTTATCTGATTGAGCTGTCGTTGAGTATCGATAATATTTTTGTGATTGCTGTTATATTTGCTGCTTTCAAGATTCCGCAGAAGTACCAACACCGCGTATTATTTTGGGGAATTTTGGGCGCTATTGTATTCAGGGGTTTGATGATTTCATTTGGTGTCATCATTATCAATAAATTTGCTTGGACTACTTATTTGTTTGGTGTCTTTTTGATTTTTACAGCATTGAAGATGTTATTTTCAAAAGACGAGGAAGAATTTGACCCCAAGCATTCGTTGGTATACAGAACAATAGGTAAAATCATTCCGATTACGTCTGAACATCACAAGGAAGATTTCTTTATACAAACGGAAAAAGGAAAAGCGGCCACTCCTTTGTTTGTTGCGCTATTGGTAATTGAAATCATGGATGTGTTGTTTGCTGTTGATAGCGTTCCGGCGATATTAGCCATCACTTCAGATCCTTTTTTGGTATTTAGTTCAAATATTTTTGCTATTTTAGGATTGCGCTCGATGTATTTCTTTTTGGCAAACATGCTGGAAAAATTCAGTTATTTAGAGTACAGTTTGATTGCTATATTGAGTTTTGTTGGTGTCAAAATGTTGGCGCATCATTATATTGAAATTCCAGAATGGGCATCGTTGGGCTTTATTGCTTTGGCATTGGCGATTGGTGTATTTTATTCGTTGCACCGCAGCAAAATAGAAGCCGAAAACAAACCTTCACGTGATGATGAATAATGAATTGCTACTGAAACAGCATACCCTAGCCCAGACATAAACGAAAAGCCCACAGCACCAAAGCGTTATTTTGTAGGAGGCCAATAGCGACCAACGGAAGCTAATTGGACGTGTAACAAAATACGATTTGGGGCGCGGACTTGTAGTGTTGGCTGGAAATAGCTACAAAAAAAGAGGCTATTGCTACAATAACCTCTTTTAACCAACTAAACAACTATATAGAAAACTATAATTTTATTTTTCTGACTTGCAACGGATTGATGTTGTAGGCTTTTAGTGTCGCTTCATAATCGTTGAAATCTACTTTGTTTGACTGTTTGCCAGAGAAAAACCCAGGAATAATCACAATTCGGAAAGTTTGGTTTTGGGTCCAAGCTGGCGAAAGGGTATTCATATTAAAATTGGCATCCATAAAAATATTTACATCAAAGCTGGTAAAATCGAAATTGTAGTCCAACTCGCCTCCCAAATCAAAATAGTAGGTTTGAGGCATTAAGCGCCATACATCGGCTCCGTTTTCAACTCCATACAAATGATAAACGAGTATCATATCTGAAGGAAAAATCGGCGGGTTGATGGTTACCAATCTACTGAAATTATTGGCTTGAGAAAATGAGGTAGTGATTTCAATGACTTCACTTATGGTATCGTTATCAACAGGATCGTTATCTTCGTTTACGGTGCAACTTTGTAGCCCTATCATCCCGATAAATGCTAAAATGAGAGTAATTTTTTTCATAATTAAAGTGTTTTTGATGATCAATGATAATAAAGCTCAACCAATTGTTGTGCCAAAATTGATTTTTGAGGAAAAAAATATACTTTTGGAATATGGGAAGAAACAACGAACGCAATGCCAAAGCCCACAATGCCAAGCTGCATAAAGCGAAAGTGAAGGCCAAAGCTAAAGAGAAAACAAGAGAGGAAAAGCTAAAAGTGATAGCTCGAAAGTACAATGAAAATAAGAGATAAAAAAACTCCGCTATTGCTAACGGAGTTGGTAAGTCTTCTTTATTGTTTTACTATTTTTCGTATGATTGCCCCTTTTTCTGTGGTAATCTTGACGAAATAAATTCCATTGGTTTTCTTTAGTAAAGTTAATTTTTAAAGCAACCTTTTAGACTACTGAATACCAGCAAATTATACCAATAAAAACAAGGAAAAACACCAATTTAATTTGGGTGTTTTTCCTTGATGTTTACTCTTGATTTAGTTATAGCTTTGTTTTAAGTAAAGGATTTATTAACTTAAAACTAATAATTATGAGAGTATGTAGAGAAATTAGCAGATGGATTACTGATAATATTGAAACACCAGTACAAAATTGGGTGTCAAGAGAAGAAACACGTTGTCGGACAGAGCCCTGTAATTGGTGGTGCTTATGTTGTAATAAGTGGTTTTGTTGGATTGTTTTGGTAACTGTTTTGGTTGTTACTTGGGTTATTGTTACAATATCACGATTAATCACAGAAGTTGTTTGTACAATAGTCGGTTTGGTATTGGATTTGATAGGCTTTTTAATCAATTTGATACTCAGTATTCCTATTATCGGAGGTATTTTGAGAACGATTATTAATTGGATAACTGAAATTGTACTTCGTATAGTTTCTTTGCCTGATTTTTTTGCTTCATTGGCGGGTTTCCGCCCTTTAAAAAAAATGTATGTCAAACTAATCATATTAAATAATAATGGTATTCCGCACTCAGATGAAGCAACTGTAATGCGCGGCATTAGAAGTGCTCAAGATATTTTCAGACGTCGTTGTAATGTAAACTTGATTTTTACTGGAACTTGTGTACCACAATTAAACACACCAAGTGAATCCAATACAATTGAGTGTGGAGCAGGAGGCTTTTTTTCTGATTGGTGGATTGGTGGCTCCTATTACGAACTAGTTTCTGCTGATTGTGCTTTTGAAGATGGATTTAAACGAGTTATTGGATACGGTGCTGAATTAATCGTTTTTGTAATTAGAGATATTCCAGGTACTACCGTGGGTTGTAGTTTTTCTGCTACTCATAATTATGTGGTGATTGAACCTAATCTTGATGGAATTCAAGCTATTGCGCATGAATTAGCTCATGCCTGTTTTTTATTGCATGATGAATCTGATGTCAACAATTTAATGTTCCCTAATTTGAGTCTGGATGCTAGTGGCAATGTGGTCAATGATCAAATGACAAATTTTCAAATTGCGGCTTTGAGAAGTTCTAGACATTGCGTTTACATTTAAATTGAATTAAAATGGACACATATAACAAATACTACATAATTCAATCACGCACTGATTTGAATTTTTTAAAAACTTTTAAATCATTATTTTACAAATACAACGAAGTTAAATTTGAAATTGATTCAATTGACTTAGAATTTAAAAAAGATTGGGAAAATAAGATAAACCGTTATTACAAGTCTTGTGGATGTGGAGAAGGAAAAGTTTTTGTGCTTCTTTTTTTACTTATTGGAATTGGTAATTTATATTTTCAAAATTCATTTTATTTTTCAATCTCTAATCTTATTTCTGTCTTTATAACCTGTTTAATTGGAGCCTTTATTGGAAAAGCATATGGAAAATTTATGGCTTTTATTCAATTAAAAAAAGTTGTAAATCAACTTGAGTTAATTATAAAGTAGCGATTTTTATTACAGAATTTAAAAAGGCTTTTCTTCTATTGTGAAAAGCCTTTTTTACATACTCATTTATTTAATTGAAAATCATATTTCTCAATAATTAGCAACTTACTCTTTTATTATTTTTCGAATAACCGAACCTTTGTCGGTTGTGATTTTTACAAAATAAATTCCACTTGCTTGATGTGACAAATCGGGTTTTCTTGTAATAAGTTCGCCTAAAATTGAATAAATAGCTACTTCTTTTACTTCCAATACACTAGAAATAGTCAACATGCCCGAAGTTGGATTGGGTGCAATTGCTATCGTATTTTCTAGATTAAAATTGGTATTATTTAATACGCCTAATGTGACACAATCTGAAACACTAACACAACCATTGGTGGTTAACTGAACCGCATAGTTACCATTTATTGCAGTTGGTGTAAAAGTTTGGGCTGTTGCACCGGGTATGGGCGCATTTCCATTATCGCAATCCAACCATTGATAAGTAGTTCCGGCAAAATCTCTAACCGCTAAAAATGAAGCATCTCCTACAAGAACCTCAGTCGTAAATACATTTTGCGAATCGGTAATCACCACAGGAATGGTAATAGAATCGGTTTGGCTTGGGTTACAAAAATCGTTAACAACAGTTAGTGTAACTTCGTAGCTACCCGGACAAACGTAGTTATGTGTTGGATTTTCCTGTGTACTAGTTGGCGTTCCATCACCAAAATCCCAAGTTAATGTATCGTAATTGGTACTCGCATTAACAAATGACACCGAAGCATTGTTGGTTGCCGGATCAAAATCGGCTGTCAAAGGCACCGAGGCAAATAGAGCATTGGGAGTCAAACACCTTTCAATATCATAATAATTCACCGTAGTTGGTATCCATTGGCCCGCCACTAGATTGCCGTCAACTTGTAGAACCGGAATTCCATAAGCTGGATCCAACCATTTGTAGGAAATGGTAGTGACCGTTGTTTGTTGTGGCACACCATTAAAATTGATGGTCACATTACTAACCAATGTTGTTTTCATTTTCAATACATTGGCAAAAGTTCCAAAAGGGGTGACCAAAGATCCCCAACCTTCTACTAAATTGGTTCTTTGCCCAGTTGAGGCAATTTGCGCCGGAACACCAAAAGGAGTTAAGTCCAAGCTCAAAGCACTGTTGTTGGTGTAATTGTCGTTGAAGTTTATTGGAAATTGATACAGTACATCTGGCGTTTGAAAAGAAGCTACAAATGGGACAGTTGTGCCGTTGAAGGTAATGTTGGCGCCAATCATTCGATCTTCAAGAGATGTCGTAGTTAATTTTAAGTGATCGATAACGTTGGTTAAACCTATTCCTTGCAATACTAAACCGTCTGTCAGTTTGGTTGCCAAATTAAAGTTGTTATTGAACTGTGAATTACAATTGAAAATAAATCCATTCAGGAAACACCAAATGGTTTTATAGCCTGCATTGTTTGGATTTTGGTATGTAATGGTTTGCTGTGAAGCAGGCTCTAGCGCACTGTAATCCCAATTGAAGTTGGTTCCGGTTTGGACATAATCGAGTGCCAAACCTGGAGCAGTTGCTGTGCTCAGAATAAACGATTCGTTTTGGGCCGCATAGTCAGTTGACAAATACGTGGTTTGCGCCTGACTGATTGAAAAAATTAAAAGTGATACTACTAGCGTAATTTTTTTCATGGATGTGGATTTAAAATGCGATTCAAATTAAATCAATTTCATCAAGCTGTACAAAGTTGGTCGTTGAATGGCTGGTTTTCGACGATGAATTGGTGTAAAGTGAATTTTGGATTTGCGAATTGAATACAAAAAAACCTCTCATTTCTGAAAGGTTATATTTCGCTATTCTATTTTCTAAGATTACGAAGGCGATCGGGATAAGCGATTCACACACTTCATGAAATCGGAAAAGTTCTCGGCTTACATATTACGTCGATACTGTCCACCTACTTCAAACAACGCGCTTGTAATTTGACCCAACGAACATACTTTGGTGGCTTCCATCAATTTTTCAAAAATATTTTGGTTATTGATAGCCGCTTCTTGAATCGTGTTGAGCTGTTCGGTTACTTTACTGGCGTTGGATTTGTGCAAGTTTTCCAACATGACTATTTGGTATTGTTTTTCTTCTTCGGTAGCACGAATCACCTCGGCCGGAATTACCGTTGGCGAACCTTTTGAACTCAAAAACGTATTCACACCAATAATAGGGAATTCACCTGTGTGTTTTAAGGTTTCGTAATACAAACTTTCCTCTTGAATTTTAGAACGTTGGTACATGGTTTCCATAGCACCCAAAACGCCTCCACGTTCGGTGATTCGGTCGAATTCTTGCAATACAGCTTCTTCTACCAAATCGGTCAACTCTTCGATGATAAATGAACCTTGAATCGGGTTTTCGTTTTTGGCCAAACCTAATTCTTTATTGATGATCAACTGAATTGCCATGGCTCTACGAACTGATTCTTCGGTGGGTGTAGTAATCGCTTCATCGTAGGCATTGGTATGCAATGAATTACAGTTATCATAAATGGCGTACAAGGCTTGTAACGTAGTTCGAATATCATTAAAATCAATTTCTTGTGCGTGCAACGAGCGACCCGAAGTTTGAATGTGGTATTTTAACATTTGCGCTCTTTCGTTGGCTCCGTATTTGTATTTTAAAGCTTTAGCCCAAATTTTACGTGCCACTCGACCGATTACGGCGTATTCTGGATCGATTCCATTGGAGAAAAAGAACGATAAATTGGGTCCAAAATCATTGATGTTCATACCACGACTCAAATAGTATTCCACGTAAGTGAAACCATTAGCCAAGGTAAACGCCAACTGCGTAATTGGATTTGCACCAGCTTCCGCAATATGGTAACCCGAAATGGAAACCGAATAAAAATTACGTACATTATTTTTGATGAAATATTCTTGTACATCACCCATCAATCGCAAGGCAAATTCGGTCGAGAAAATACAAGTATTTTGCGCTTGATCTTCTTTCAAGATATCAGCTTGAACAGTACCTCGCACTTGAGCCAAGGTTTTCACTTTGATATCCGCATATACATCAGCTGGTAGCACCTGATCGCCTGTCACTCCCAATAACATCAATCCCAAACCGTTGTTGCCCTCAGGAAGTTCTCCTTGATAACTAGGGCGTTGGGTTCCTCGCTTTTTGTAAATTTCGTTGATGCGATTCTCTACTTCATCCACCAAATTGTTTTCCCGAATGTATTTCTCACAGTTCTGGTCGATAGCTGCATTCATGAAAAAACCCAATAAAATTGGCGCTGGCCCATTTATCGTCATCGAAACCGAAGTCAATGGATGACTCAAATCAAATCCTGAATACAATTTTTTGGCATCGTCCAAACAGCAGATGGAAACCCCTGCATTTCCGATTTTTCCATAGATGTCTGGGCGAACGTGTGGATCATTGCCGTACAAGGTTACACTATCAAAAGCAGTAGAAAGTCGCTTAGCTGGCATGCCTGCACTTACGTAATGGAACCGTTTATTCGTTCTTTCTGGTCCGCCTTCGCCCGCAAACATGCGACTCGGATCTTCACCCTCGCGTTTGAATGGATACAACCCTGAGGCAAAAGGAAATTCGCCTGGTACATTTTCTTGCAAATTCCAACGCAAAATATCGCCCCAAGCTTGGTATTTGGGCAGCGCTACTTTCGGAATTTGAGAGTGTGATAAACTTTCCGAATGGGTTTTAATTTCGATGACTTTATCCCGTACTTTAAAACTGTAAATCGGGTTTTTGTATTTATTTACTTTCTCATCCCAAGTCAGAATAACTTCCCAGTTGTAGGGATCGAGATTCATTTTTACTCGGTCAAATTCAGCAATCAGTAATTTCAAAAACTCTTCTTTGTCGGGCTGATCTTGTCGAAGCCCTTCACTTTCAACACCAAACTTCGACAGGTTCAGTTTGACATTGGCAACCGATTCTATCGTTTTGTAAATTCCGTATAATTTTTGCGCTACTTCTACCTGCGAAAGTACGGTTTCATCGTATTTTCTGTTGTTTTCTGAAATCTCAGATAAATAACGTGTTCTGTGTGGTGGAATGACAAACACTTTTTCACTCATTTCGCGAGTGATCTCAAATGTTGATTTCAAATCGGCTCCTGTTTTCTCCACAATTTTATCCATAATGGACTTGTAGAGTGTGTTCATTCCAGGATCATTAAACTGCGAAGCAATAGTCCCAAAAACGGGCATTTTATCAGGGTCAACATCCCACAAATTGTGGTTGCGTTGGTATTGTTTTTTTACATCGCGAATCGCATCCAATGCGCCACGTTTATCGAATTTGTTCAACGCTACCAAATCGGCAAAATCCAACATATCGATTTTTTCCAACTGTGTGGCAGCTCCAAATTCGGGAGTCATTACATACAACGAAACATCCGAATGTTCTAAAATTTCAGTATCGCTTTGCCCGATTCCAGACGTTTCTAGAATGATAATATCGTATTTGGCTGCTTTCAACACTTGAATGGCTTCATTTACGTATTTTGACAAAGCTAAATTGGATTGACGTGTAGCCAACGAACGCATGTAAACTCGAGGATTATTGATGGCATTCATACGAATACGATCGCCCAATAATGCGCCTCCGGTTTTCCTTTTGGAAGGATCAACTGAAATTAATCCGATGGTTTTTTCGGGGAAATCGATTAAAAAACGTCGAACTAATTCGTCTACCAACGATGATTTTCCTGCGCCTCCCGTTCCTGTGATTCCGAGTACTGGAATGGCAGACGTTTTGTTTTTTTCGTGGATCTGATCTAAAGTCTCTTTCGCAATTTCGGGAAAATTTTCGGCGGCAGAAATTACTCTTGCAATTGCTGTTGGATTTTTCTCCTCTAAATGATTGATTTCGCCATTCAATTGATCGCCTATCGGATAATCCGAACGCTGAACCAAATCATTAATCATACCTTGTAGACCCATTGCTCGACCATCGTCTGGCGAATAAATACGTTCAATTCCGTATTCGTGTAACTCGCTAATTTCGGACGGCAAAATCACACCGCCACCGCCACCAAATATTTTTATGTGACC
>CAZAJH010000021.1:0-3206 GCA_964485385.1 uncultured Flavobacterium sp. | reverse complement strand
CCGCTCCTTTTTCCTTTAGCAAATCGTACATGTATTTGAAATATTCATTGTGCCCGCCTTGATACGAAGTCATCGCAATAGCGTTGGCATCTTCTTGAATAGCCGTATTGACTACTTCTTCTACACTTCGGTCGTGGCCTAAATGAATGACTTCAACACCTGTTGATTGAATAATTCTTCGCATGATGTTGATGGCCGCATCGTGTCCGTCAAAGAGAGAAGCTGCCGTTACAATTCGTACTTTATTTTTAGGAATATAAGGTATTTGTGGTTCCATTTTGTTGATATGCTAATTTTGAGTGCGCAATTTACGAATTTAATAATTTTTATCCCTTGTAATTGATTTAAAATTTGAGGCATTATATTTGTTAAAGAGCTTACAGAAAATAGACTTTAATCTAAATCACATGAAAAAAATTGCCTTACTAGCCATTACGGCTTACATAGTGTCGAGTTGTGCTGAATTACAGCAAGTTGCCAATCAGTTACCCAACGTTTTGGAACAAGAAAACATTGATATTGCAGGTGGATTAAAAGAAGCATTGAACAACGGAATTAGCAAACAAGTAATTAAATTAACAGCTACAGATGGTTTTTTTAAGAATGAAGCCGTAAAGATTTTGTTGCCCGACGAATTAAAAAAAGTAGATAAAGCTTTACGTGATGTGGGTATGTCAAAATTAGCAGACGACGGTTTAAAAGTGCTCAATCGGGCTGCAGAAGATGCGGTAAAAGAAGCCACACCTATTTTTGTAGATGCCGTAACAAGAATGACATTTACCGATGCCAAAAACATTCTAATGGGTAATGAAAGTGCCGCAACAACCTATTTACAAAATTCGACTTCGGCTGCATTGTATACACGATTCAATCCGGTGATAAAAAGTTCGTTTGCCAAAGTGGGAGCCGATAAAGTATGGACCAACATCATTACCAAATACAACTCGATTCCACTCGTAAAAAAAGTAAATCCCGATTTGACTGATTACACAACCAATAAAGCAATGGAAGGTGTGTTTAAAATGATTGCCGTAGAGGAGAAAAACATTCGAACTAACTTAGGCTCAAGAACTTCTGATTTGTTGAAAAAAGTCTTCTCGCTACAAGACAAGAAACCTTGAGAAAAAGGCTTCTTAAAGATTTGCTAAATTTTTAATTATCAATAACATAACAATAACATTGCCTTAACACAATCAATGGTAAAAATATCGGACATTTGTACTGTAATAAATGAGAGTTTATTATTTTGTTTGGTTTAGGTTAGTTAAAAAAAACGCCAGTGTCTGTATAGCGCTGGCATTTTTTTTTACAATTTTGAATGAAGCTTTTTAAAATAATCAAAGGCTTTGAGTAATCGACTCCCGTACCAAGAAAACATTTCGCCATCTACAAAAACGGTTTTGGCGTGATGCGTAAATCGACCGAGTTCAAAAGCGTGTTCGTCTTTGAATGGAAAAGGTTCTGAGGAGAGAAAAACAAGGTCTGGATCGCCTTGAATACGCATTTTTTGTACCATCACCTCTGGATACCGTTCTTCTCTGTTGGCATAGATATTTTCGAACTTGTTCAATTTTAACAACGTGTTGATGAAAGTATCGTTTCCTGCCACCATATATGGATTCGCCCAGATAAAATATGCCACTTTTTGAACTTCTTTTGTGGCTATAAACTGCTTAAAATCGTTCCACGCAAAAGTAATTTTATCACTCCATTTTTGAGCTTCCACTCTTTTGTTGAACAATTGCCCAAAATCGGCAATCATCCTCAAATTATCTTCAATTGTGATGATATTAGTGACCCAAACCGGACAAATTGAACCCAATTCAGCTACGATTTCTTGGGTATTTTCCTCTTTATTGGCAATGATGATATCGGGTTGCAACGATTTTATCTTATCGTATTTGACATTTTTGGTGCCGCCGACAATGGTTTTGGTGGATTTGAAATGAAACGGATGTACACAAAATTTCGTAACACCAACAATTTGTTCTTCCAAACCCAAATCATATAACAATTCGGTTTGAGATGGCACTAATGAAACAATACGTTTTGGAGTTGTTTCAAAGCTGTGAATGGTTTTGAGTTGGTCGGTAATTATGATTTGTTTCATGTTACATTTGTTTCATGTTTCAAGTTAAACAACCTAAAACTTTAAACCTGAAACTTTAAACTAATAATTTGCTCCATTTCCAGTTGCATTTTTAACGCTTCTTCCCTAGCCTTTTGGGCAAAATCGGTTCCATTGGAGGCGTAAATAATTCCTCGAGACGAGTTGATTAACAAACCTACATTATCATTCATTCCGAAATGGCAAACTTCTGACAAGCTTCCGCCTTGCGCTCCCACACCTGGCACAAGTAAAAAACTAGTTGGAATTATGTTTCGAATTTCGGTCAAATATTCGGCTTTGGTTGCTCCAACCACATACATCAAGTTCTCGGCATTTTTCCAAGTCCTAGAAGTTGAAATCACAGTTTTGTATAGCTCTTGGCCTTCGGTCTTTTGAGTTTGAAAATCGAAAGCGCCTTCGTTGGATGTGAGTGCTAATAAAATAGTATGTTTGTTTTCAAAAGCCAAAAAAGGCTCCACCGAATCTTTTCCCATATAAGGCGCCACGGTTACACTATCAAAATTCAAATCTTCAAAAAACGCCTTGGCATACATGGTTGACGTATTGCCTATATCGCCGCGTTTGGCATCGGCAATCGTAAAAATTTCAGGATAATTTTGATTGATGTATTCAATGGTCTTTTGAAGCGACTGCCAGCCTGTAATACCGTATGCCTCGTAGAATGCAGTGTTGGGCTTGTAGGCCACACACAAATCGTGCGTCGCATCGATAATGGCTTTGTTGAATTCGAAAATCGGATCCTCGACTTCGAGTAAATGAGGTGGAATTTTGGTCAAATCGACATCGAGACCGATGCAGAGAAAGGATTTCTTTTGTCGAATTTGAGCAATAAGTTGTTGCGTTGTCATGGTTGTTGTTTAACCGCAAAGTTCGCAAAGTTTTCGTAAAGTTCACTATAGAAAAGGTAGAAAATAGTTTAAACCCGACAGGTTTTAAAAACCTGTCAGGTTTATTCAAAATTTTGTTTTGCACTACCGATTTTGAGCCTAGAATTAACTCTTTAGCCCCGACCTGCCTGCCGCCAGGTTGGAGGAAATGCTGCGCATGACGGAAAGCTGGAATAGGGATTACAAAA
>CAZAJH010000020.1:0-14421 GCA_964485385.1 uncultured Flavobacterium sp. | reverse complement strand
ATTTTTTAGCTTCTTTGCCTACTCTAATAATCTTTATAGAAGTAATTACATCATCTTGTGCAATTTTATCAACGATGTCTAATCCACTAGTTACATGTCCAAAGACAGTATGTTTTCCATCTAACCATGGCGTTTCTTTGTGTGTGATAAAAAACTGTGAACCGTTGGTTTTCGGACCTGCATTGGCCATCGATAAAATACCGCCACGGTAATGTTTCATATCGGTAATCTCATCTTTAAAGGCATAACCCGGTCCGCCAGATCCATTTCCTGCTGGGTCGCCCCCCTGAATCATAAAATCTTTAATTACGCGGTGAAATTTCAATCCGTCATAGAATTTTTTTCCTTTCAAGTTGTCGCTAACCTGCGGATTAGTTCCCTCAGCCAATGAAACAAAGTTGGCCACCGTAATAGGTGTTTTTTTGTATTCCAGTTGTACTACAATTTTTCCTTTCGAGGTTTCAATTTCTGCAAAAATACCTTCTTTGTCATTTACGACAGGAAGAGTGGTTGGAGCCATACTTTTGGTAGCCGCAGTTGTAGTTTTGGTGGTGGTATTCGATTTTTGAGTCGATTTCTTCTTGCCGCTTTGCGCAAAAAGTAAGGTGCTACTCAACAAAAGGAGCGTTACTAATTTGATTTTCATACGTATTCAGTTTATAATAGTTGATTAATATTTATTTTTGAGTCATTTCCAATTCAAAAATGATTGTAGCATTAGGCGGAATGACATTTCCAGCGCCTTGTGGACCATAGCCTAGCTGAGGCGGAATAACAATCACTGCTTTTTCTCCCAAACTCATTTGTTCAATACCCTCAATAAAGCCTGGAATTAAGCCTTCTTTGGTACCATAAGTAAATGGTATCGGGTTGTAACCGTTTTGATGGTCTTTCATCGCGTTGTATTTTCCAAATTTCTCTTCCACTGATTTGATGCTACTATCAAATAACGTTCCATCTTCTAAAAAACCAGCATAATCAATATTTACAACAGCTCCATTTGCCGGTTTTTTTCCAGAACCTTTTTGAATCACTTTGTAGATTAATCCACTGGGTAACTTGGTTCCGGTTGCTTTAGCTTCGGTAATCATAGCCAGATAAGGTGCTTTGATTTTGGCAGCCGCTGCGGATTGCTCTTTCATTTTACTTTCAAAAATTTGGGTAGCATCAAAAGCTTCTGCTTCTTTACCTTTACGAATAATTTTTACCGATTTAATAAAATCATCTACCACAATTTTATTGACCACTTCCATTCCTTTTTCAACCACTTCACCAAAAACAGTATGCTTTCCATCCAACCAAGGAGTGGGAACTATAGTAATAAAAAATTGGCTACTGTTTGTACCTGGACCCGAATTGGCCATCGATAAAATACCGGGTTTATCGTGTTTTAGATCGGTAATTTCATCACTAAACTTATAACCTGCATCGCCAGAACCATTTCCTAAAGGATCGCCCGTTTGAACCATAAAATCTTCAGAGTCGCCATTGGTTTTTGAAATCACACGGTGAAATTTCAATCCGTCAAAAAAGCGTTTTCCTCTGAAAGCTTCGCCTACCAAATTGTTTTTGCCCTCTGCCAAAGAAACAAAATTGGCCACAGTTATCGGGGCTTTTTTGTAATTCAACTGAACGATAATATTTCCTTTATTGGTCTCAATTTCGGCATACAAACCATCTTTTAAATTTTCGTGTTTATCCTTGCACGATATTAAAATTGATCCCAATAGTGCAACTAAAATAATAATTTTGCTTTTCATTTATTTCTTCTTTTTTTCGGGTTCGATGTTGTTCAACGTTACAGTACAAATAATGGGTTCGTTGGTTCCAATTTTATTGTTGTCGCCATGGTAGCCATAGGCCATGTGTGAGGGAAATAAAAATGTTACTTTTTCGGTTTTTTTCATCAGTTTAATACCGTGACGCAATCCCATCATGATGTTCTGTTTGTCTACCACATAGGTTTGTGGTTTGAGTTCTTCTTTGGTGTAAATGACATTGCCATTCAAATCTTTTACTTCGTATTCAAAACTAGTGACATCTCCTTTTTTAGGGTGAATGGTATCTTTTTCATTTTTAATTTCGTAATGGTACCAATAGCCTTTTTGAGAAGCCAAGTATTTTATTTTCGGATTGCTCTTGATGATAGAGTCAATTTTTCCTTCTTCACCTTTGATGAGTTTTTTGTTGCGCTCGGCCGATTCCTTCAAGAAAGTACCCGATGAATGCGAAATAGGTCGCCTAGCCTGTGGTTCTTTACAGGAAAAAAAGTTGATGAGCAAAATAGAGGAAATAAAAAAGTAGGTTAATTTTTTCATTTATAGGGATAAATTTTTAACAATTTGTTCAAATTTTTTAATGGTATTCTCTAGCGTATCATATGATTTTCCTCCAGCTGCATTGATGTGTCCACCACCATTGAAATGTTCACGGGCAAATTGATTGACATCGAAATGGCCTTGTGATCGAAACGAAATTTTGATGATGTTTTCATCTCTATGTTCGATAAATATGGCGGCAAAATGGATGCCTTTGATGGTTAGACCATAATTTACAATTCCTTCGGTGTCGCCCTTTACATAGTTGAATTCATCCAGTTCTTTTTGTGAAAGTTTCGTATAGGCTGTTTTTTTATCCTGAAGAACAGTCATGTTTTGCAAGGCTCTTCCCAATAGTTGTAGCCTTTCGAACGAATTGTTGTCGAATACTAAAGTTGGAATTTCCGTATTTTTTACGCCTAGATCAATGAATTCAGCCACAATTCGGTGCGTAGTTCCAGTAGTTTTTGGATAACGAAATTGCCCCGAATCGGTCATGATACCTGTATACAAGCAAGTAGCAATGGTTTGGTCTATGAAGTCTTTTTGATTTAAAAGACTGATAAAGTTATATATCATTTCACAAGTTGACCCATAGCTGGTGTCGGAATAAGTAAACGCGGCATAATCACCTGGTAATTCGTGATGATCGATCATGACAACGGGAGCGGTCAATTTGTTCAACACATTTTCCATTTCGCCAGTGCGATGCAAGGCATTGAAATCAAGCGTGAAGATTAATTCGGCTTCTCGAAGAATGGCGGTACTTTTTTCGCGTTCATTTTCATAAATCAAAACCGTTTCAGAAGCTGGCAACCAAGCTAAAAATTCAGGGAATTCATTGGGAGCAATGACTGTCGGTTGGTGGTTCAATTTTAGCAAAAAATGATACAACCCCAACGTTGAACCCATCGCATCGCCGTCGGGACTTCGGTGTGGAATGATAGCAATTTTTTTGGGCGATGCCAACAGTTGTTTAATCGCTTGGATATCTTTGTCATTCATAGGCTGCGAAAATACTAAAAATCAGATACAGATTGCACAGATTAACACAGTTTTTTGAGTTTTGAGCGTAAGTTGTAAACAAATTATTTAGCTACAAACAAACCCAACCAAATCGCTGCAAGACCAGTGATAACACTTGCTCCAATGTAGGCAAATGCCATAAACGAATTTTGATTTTGAAAAAGCGTAAAGTTTTCCAATCCAAATGTTGAAAATGTGGTGTAGCCACCGCAAAAGCCTGTGATCAAAAACCACTTTAATTGGGAATGCGTCAAATTATTCTTTTCTAAAATCCCGATGAAAAGTCCAATCAAAAGGCAACCAACACTATTAGCAATAAACGTGGCCAAGGGGAAATGAGTTGACCAATATTTAGATACTAACACTGTAGTCAGGTAGCGTAAAACACTACCAATAGCACCTCCGAGAGCAATATAAATAATGGTTTTGATCATGGTGTTGATTTGCATTCAAATGTACTAAAATTTGATTTATTTCTGTAGCATTCCATTTTTTAGCCCTGACCTGCCTGCCGGCAGGCAGGTAGTAGTGAAAATCTTTTGGAAAAGTACATTTATTTTTTTCTTGGCATGGCAATGCGACCAAAGGAAGCACTTGCCATGGCTTAGAAAAAAGAATGTACTTGCCAAAAATTGAAACGATAGCAGGATTAGCTTCAAATGAAAATAATTTACAACTTCTAGTTTTGATTTTCAATCCAGAGTAGTACTTTTGCGCATGCAACACAACGTACTTATTTTAGATTTCGGCTCGCAATACACGCAACTTATTGCACGCCGCGTTCGCGAATTGAATATATTCTGCGAAATTTTTCCTTACAATCATGTGCCAGAGGATTTGTCCTCTTACAAAGCAGTCATTTTGGGTGGAAGTCCCTATTCGGTTCGGGCTGAAGATGCTTTGCAAATTGACTTGTCGGCCATTAGAGGCAAATTGCCTTTGCTCGCTGTTTGTTACGGAGCCCAATATTTAGCCCATTTTTCGGGTGGCGAAGTCGCGGCTTCCAACATCAGAGAATACGGCAGAGCGAATTTGTCGTACATCAAAGAAAATGAAGTGTTTTTTGAAAATGTGAATCTCAATTCGCAAGTGTGGATGAGCCACAGTGATACGATTAAGCATCTTCCTACCAATGGTATAAAATTGGCTTCAACGCACGATGTAGAAAACGCCGCTTACAAAATTGAAGGCGAAACCACGTATGCGATTCAGTTTCATCCAGAAGTGTACCATTCTACCGATGGAAAACAAATGTTGGAAAATTTCTTGGTCAAAATTGCTCAAGTTCCGCAAAATTTTACACCCAATGCTTTTGTAGACGATTGCGTGAAAGAACTAAAAGAGAAGATTCAAAACGATAAAGTAGTTTTGGGACTTTCGGGCGGAGTAGATTCGACTGTAGCGGCGGTTTTATTGCACAAAGCGATAGGTGAAAACTTGTACTGCATTTTTGTCAATAACGGTTTGTTACGCAAAAATGAGTTTGAAAACGTACTGCATCAATACAAAGACATGGGATTGAATGTAAAAGGTGTTGATGCTTCCCAACGATTTTTGTCGGAATTAGCAGGTGTGGATGATCCAGAAACCAAGCGCAAGATCATAGGTCGCGTTTTTATTGAAGTTTTTGATGATGAAGCGCATCAGTTAACCGATGTAAAATGGCTCGGACAAGGAACGATTTACCCCGATGTAATAGAATCGGTTTCGGTAAAAGGGCCGAGTGCTACCATCAAATCGCACCACAATGTAGGTGGTTTGCCCGATTTTATGAAATTGCAAATTGTAGAACCGCTTCGCATGCTGTTCAAAGATGAGGTGCGAAGAGTAGGTGCTACTTTAGGGATTGATGCGGAATTATTGGGTCGTCATCCGTTTCCAGGGCCAGGGTTATCGATTCGGATTTTAGGCGATATTACACCCGAAAAAGTTCGAATTTTACAAGAAGTGGATGCTATTTTTATCAACGGATTGAAAACACACGGTTTGTATGACAAAGTATGGCAAGCAGGAGCGATTTTACTTCCCGTGAATAGTGTAGGTGTAATGGGTGATGAGCGTACTTATGAAAAGGTAGTGGCACTAAGAGCTGTAGAATCTACCGACGGAATGACAGCCGATTGGGTTCATTTACCATATGATTTTTTAATGAAAATTTCCAACGAAATCATCAATAAAGTAAAAGGGGTAAATAGAGTAGTATACGACATCAGTTCAAAACCACCAGCCACCATCGAATGGGAATAATTTGTGGTAATAAATCTACAGAAATACCGTTTTTTAAATACTAATTTTATACCTTTATTTTTACTAATTAAAGTAGGCTAATTTGAAGTGGTTATGAAACAGTTTTTAGTTGTAGTGCTATTCGTACTTGTTCAAAATTTGTGGTCTCAGAACAGCAATCATACTGTTATTGAGGGAGAAACGATTTCAAAAATTGCCCAAAAATACAAGATTACTCCGTTTGATATTTACCGTCTCAATCCGGATGCACAATCAGGAGTGAAACCAGGTATGGTTTTAATCATTCCGAAAACGGCAGTCAATTCTACTCCCAAAGAGTCGCAACCTGTTGCAGAAAAGAGTGCTGAAACCAAGACGCCTACTGTCAAAACAAACCCAAAACCAATTTCAGCTGCTACGCACACGGTTAAGCCCAAGGAAACATTGTATTCTATTTCAAAAATGTACAATGTAAGTGTGGAAGAAATTGAAAGAAATAATCCTACACTCAAAGAATCTGGATTGCAACCGGGTCAAGTATTAGTCATTAAAAAAGGAGTAAGTCCGGTAAAAAGTCAGCCAAAAACCCCAGAAACCAACACTAGTCCGAAACCCAAAACAGCTTCGCTTGGCGATGTAATCATTCATGTGGTTCAACCCAAAGAAACCAAGTACGGTATTGCCACTAAATACGGTACAACCGTTGAAGAATTGGAGCAACAAAATCCAGCAATTAAAGAGAATTTACCAATTGGTTTTGAATTAAAAATCAACAAGAATGTCAAACAAGCTCCTTTATTACCACCAACAAGCGAACCCCAAAAACCCAAAGAGCTTGCACAAAAACCGTTGTTTGATTATGTGGTTAAGGATGGAGATACCTTTTATAGTTTATCCAAAATGTTGGGTATTTCACAAGAGGAGTTCATTAAAATCAACCCAGAATTAAAGGATGGTTTAAAAGAAGGGATGACGCTCAAAGTGCCGGTGGATTTGTCGGTGATGGGTTCACCAGCCAAAACAACATCCAATTTGACTGCCTCAATTTCAACGAAAACCAAAAAAGAGTTGGTGCTTTTGATTCCTTTTAACATTACTAAGCTGGAAGCTGACTCATTACGGCCGTTAAGTGCCAAATTCAAAGATGATAAATTTCTTAATATGACGCTCGATTTTTATTCGGGTGCCATGATGGCCATCGATTCAGCAAAAGTACTTGGGCTGAATATTGATGTAAGTATTTTTGATTCGGAAGAAACCAAAACTACAACTACAGCGGTAACAACTTTACAAGAAAAAGCACCCCATGCGAGTGCAGTCATCGGTCCGTTTTATCAAGCCAATGTCGAAAAAGTGGCGCAGTCATTAGAAGGAAAAGCAATTCCAGTTATATCGCCCTTATCCAAAGAAGTAGCTCTTTCTTATACTAATTTATACAATTCTATGCCCTCGGAATTGGAGCAAAAAAAAGCCATCATTAATTATATGAATGGTAAAAATGGAAACATTATTGCTCTAGTAGAACCCGAGAAAGTAGCTGCCATTTCTTTTTTAAAAGACTATGCTAAAAATGCTAAATGGGTCGGATTGAGTGCCAAAAATAGTTTTGTCTCGGACAGTATCAAGAAGCATTTTGTGAAAGGGAAAACCAATTATGTGGTTCTAGAATCTGAGAAATACTACACCATACAAACTACGATTTCAACGCTCTTGGCTGCCATGAAAGACTATAGTGTACAGTTGGTCGTAACCGAAGAAAACGAGATGCTCGATTTTGAAGAAATTGCATTGGCTAACTTAGTCAAGCTCAAGCTAACGTACCCATCTTTGTACAATGAAAACAACAGCCAACAAGCTGCCCATTTTAAACAAGCATACCGCAAAATAAATAAAGTTTTGCCCAATCAGTTTGCAACGCGTGGCTTCGATTTGGTTTTTGATACTATGCTCCGCCTGGCTCAAGAGGAGTCGTTTGAAATTACGGTTCAAAATAAGGCAAGCGAACAAGTAGAAAGTAAATTCGATTACAGTAAAAATCCGTCAGGAGGATACAATAATAAAGGGGTTTATATCTTAACTTACCAACCCGATTTAACCATCAAACCAGTAGAATAATGGCAACTTCAAGTATAAAATACGTGGGTGATTTACGCACTATTTGCATTCACCTACAATCAGGAACGGAAATTCTAACCGATGCGCCAACCGATAACCACGGAAAAGGTGAGGCATTTTCGCCGACCGATTTAGTAGCTACGGCACTCGGAAGTTGTATGGTTTCAATTATGGCTATAAAAACCAAAGATTTGGAGATAGATTTGAAAGATTCAACGGTTTCTATTACCAAAATTATGCAGGCTGAACCTCGAAAAATAGCCAAGATTATAGTAGAACTCAACCTGTCGATTGCTACATCCGAAAAAAACAAAACCATACTCGAAAGAAGTGCTATGACTTGTCCTGTTTTACTCAGTTTACACCCCGATATTGAGAAAGAAGTGACTTTTAATTGGCAATAAACGGTCAAAAAGTCGAGAACCAAAAATTGGAAAGATTAAGATCTTCTACTTTCGACTTTTGATTTTCGACTTTCGACTTTCGACTCAAAATGAACAACCAACAACAACTTCTTATCAAACTAGCTCATACCCAAATGCCTTTCGGAAAATACGAAGGCCGTTTTCTAATTGATTTGCCTGAATACTATTTGGTATGGCTCAAAAACAATCACCTTCCCAAAGGGCAATTAGGCGAACAATTGTTACTGGTTTACGAACTCAAATTGAATGGTTTAGAAGAATTGGTTCGGAATATTAAAAAGCAATACCCAAAACCGCTATAGGGATTGTATGATTGTAAGATTGTAAGACTTTAAGATTGTAAGACTTTAAGATTGTTGGAATTTAGGAATTGTCTTTAATTTTGTCCTCTTTTTTATCAAAAAATCTTAGTTTTTTTCTTGAAATCTTATAATCCTAAAATCCTAAAATCCATTTTAAATTCTTACTTTTGCCTCGTTTTTTTAAAGAACATTTTATCCTTAGCTTGGCAAAGGGCAACAACACAACAACAACCAACACAATGAATCAAACGAAATACATTTTTGTTACAGGCGGTGTGACTTCCTCTCTTGGAAAAGGAATCATTGCAGCTTCGTTAGCAAAATTATTACAAGCACGTGGGTACCGAACTACTATCCAAAAATTTGATCCCTACATCAATGTCGATCCAGGAACACTAAATCCATACGAACATGGCGAATGTTTTGTGACCGATGATGGTGCCGAAACCGACTTGGATTTAGGACATTATGAGCGTTTTTTAAACGTACCGACTTCTCAAGCCAACAACGTTACCACCGGAAGAGTTTATCTCTCGGTTATCGAAAAAGAGCGCCGAGGCGAGTTTTTAGGAAAAACAGTGCAAGTAGTTCCTCACATTACCAACGAAATCAAAGAGCGTATGCAATTGCTTGGTAAAACAGGCGATTTTGATATTGTAATTACAGAGATCGGTGGAACTGTCGGTGATATTGAGTCGCTTCCATACATCGAATCTGTTCGTCAATTGGTATGGGAATTAGGCGAAAACAACGGAATTGTAGTGCATCTAACGTTGGTTCCGTATCTTTCGGCTGCGGGCGAGTTAAAAACAAAACCGACGCAACATTCCGTTAAAACCTTGATGGAAAGCGGAATCAAAGCTGACATTTTGGTGTGCCGTACCGAACACGAATTGTCAGACGATTTGCGTCAGAAATTGGCTTTGTTTTGCAATGTCAAACGCGAAGCGGTTATCCAATCTATCGATGCGAAAACCATCTATGAAGTGCCCAATTTGATGCTAGAAGAAGGGTTGGATGTGGTTGCGCTTAAAAAATTGGGTTTGCCCGAAAAATCAGCACCCGATTTAACACAATGGAATGATTTTTTACACCGATTAAAAAATCCAAAACATACCATTACTATTGGTTTGGTTGGAAAATATGTCGAATTACAAGATTCATACAAATCGATTTTAGAGGCTTTCATTCACGCTGGTGCAGCCAATGAGACCAAAGTCAATGTCATTAGTATTCACTCCGAACACATAGATGCCAATTCGGCAGGAAAACGACTCGAAGGTATCGATGGTATACTTGTTGCTCCAGGTTTTGGCGAACGCGGCATTGAAGGTAAAATCGAAACAGTGCGTTACGCTCGCGAAAATAACATTCCGTTTTTTGGAATCTGTCTTGGTATGCAAATGGCTGTAATTGAGTATTCTAGAACTATTTTAGGGCTGAAAGATGCCAATTCAACCGAAATGAATCCAGATACGACTAACCCAGTTATCGATTTGATGGAAAGTCAAAAAAACATTACCGATAAAGGCGGAACGATGCGTTTGGGTTCGTGGAAATGCAACATCAAAGAAGGTACTTTGGCGCACCAAATTTATGGGAAAACCCAAATCGAAGAGCGCCATCGCCACCGTTACGAATACAACAATACGTATGCGCAACAGCTCGAAAATGCAGGTTTGATTAGTTCTGGAGTCAATCCAGATACAGGTTTGGTAGAAATTGTCGAAATCAAAAACCATCCGTTTTTCATCGGCGTGCAATACCATCCTGAATACAAAAGTACAGTAGCCAATCCACAGCCAATTTTTGTTAGCTTTGTAGCCGCTATTGTAAAAAATAAATTATCCTAACCCACTATTATCTAAAATAGAAACAAAACCGTCGCAACAGCGACACTATATAAATTGATAAAATCCCTTTTTTGGGAAGTATACTATGGAACAAAAAAAATTTGACTTAAATTCAACTATCGGATTTGCCCTCATTTTTGGTATTGTCATGTGGATGATGTACAACAACCAAAAAAATGCCCAAAAAGAGCAACTCGAAAAAGCCAAACAAGAAAAAATCGAGAAACAGCAAAAAACAATTAAGGTTTCTGAACAAAAAATCGCCGCAGTAGCCAACGATTCTACGGTTTCAGATTCTACTAAAATCAAACAATTACAAGCCTCTTTAGGAAGTTTTGCCTATTCAGCTACGTTGCCATCAGCCAAAGAAGGAGTAACGGTTTTGGAAAATGATTTGGTAAAAATTGCGGTAGCCAACAAAGGTGGAGCCATAGCTGAAGTAGCACTCAAAAAGTATGAAAAGTTTGAGAAAAATTCTGGCGAATTGGTGGCACTCATCAAAAATAAAAATGCCAATTTTAACATTGAATTACAAACTACAGACAATCGAGTACTGAACACCAAAGATTTGTTTTTTGAACCTACTTTGAGTAAAGTTGGCGAAAACCAAGTGCTCTCAATGAAATTAAAATCGGGGGCTAACGAATTTTTAGAATACAAGTACGTGCTTAAACCCAACGAGTACATGCTCGATTTTGATGTGCGTTCGCAAGGTTTAAATAAAGCCGTGAATACATCAAAACCAGCTAATTTGAACTGGGACTTGAAAGCGTATCGCAATGAAAAGAGTATTTCTTACGAAAATCGATATACCGAATCGGTTTTTGAATACGACGAAGGAAAAGATGATTACACAGGGCAAGGAACTGAAAAAGAAGAAACACCCGAAAAAGTGACGTATATTGCCTACAAGCAACATTTGTTTACTTCCGTTTTGTTGACCAAAACACCGCTCGAAAAAGCATCTATTCGATCACTTGATTTGACAGCCAACGAGAAAAAAGATTCTACCTATACCAAACAATTCAAAACGGTTGCGCCTTTAGCATTTAGTAATGGTGAATTGAATTACCAGATGAACTGGTATTTCGGACCAGCCGATTACAAATTATTGAGTAGCTACGATCGCAACTTAGACGAAATAGTATCACTGGGTTGGGGAATTTTCGGTTGGATCAATAAATTGATTTTCGTTCCGTTATTCGGGTTCTTGAGCTCGTTCATGGGATTGGGAATAGCCATTATCCTTTTCACGATTATCATCAAATTGGCCATGTCTCCCATTACGTTCAAATCGTTCTTGTCGCAAGCCAAAATGAAAGTGTTACGTCCTGAAATCATGGAGATTGGAGAAAAATTCGCTAAGGATCCGATGAAAAAACAACAAGAGACCATGAAGTTGTATAGCAAGGCCGGTGTAAATCCGATGGCGGGTTGTATTCCAGCATTGATTCAAATTCCGTTTATGTATGCATCGTTCTTGTTCTTCCCAACTTCAGTCGATTTAAGACAAAAAGGGTTTTTATGGGCCGACGATTTGTCTTCATTTGATTCGGTTTTAAAATTACCATTCAATATTCCACTGTATGGTAATCACGTGAGCTTGTTTGCGCTGTTAGCGGCAATAGCTATTTTCTTCTACATGAAGATGACTTCGGGTGATCAAGCCCTGTCACAACCGCCGCAAGAAGGCATGCCTGATATGGGTAAAATCATGAAAATTATGATTTATTTATCGCCTTTGATGATGTTGATTTTCTTTAATAATTACGGATCAGGTTTGAGCTTGTACAATTTAATTTCTAACTTAATTACGATTGGAATCATGTTAGTTATCAAGAAGTATTTCATAGATGTAGATAAAATACACGCTCAAATTCAAGAGAACAAAGCCAAACCAAAAACGGAGAGCAAGTTTCAGCGAAAAATGAGAGAAATGATGGAACAAGCTGAAGCTCAAAAAGCAGCACAACAAAAGAAAAAATAAGAAAGTATTCCATAAAAAAAGGTTCGTTTATTAGACGAACCTTTTTTGTTTTTATGGGTGTTTTAATTCAGATTAGGAAGTAAAAAACGATCCACAATGTGAATAACACCATTGTAACACTGAATATCTTTTGTGGTAAAATTGGCTAAACGATTGTTGTAATCTTTGATTCTAAAGTTAGCAGGAGTTAACTGAATTGAAAACGGATCACCCGCAAAGGTATTGATTACATCTCCATTATTTAAAGAAGACGACAATGTGTTAGTTGTAAGCACAACATGGTATTTTAATATTTCGGCCATAGTGGCATCGCTTATAGGCTGAGGGACATCTGTTGTAAGCGTTGAAAAACCACTATTCAGCGGAGCAATTACTGTGTAAGGGCCGTTGTTAATACTTTCCAATTCTGCAATAAAATCAAAATTAGTATTGGTGTCTAATGCATTCAACACGGTCGACAAATTGGGATTGGCAACCAAATGATCGACTACTGATGGTAATTCTAAAACGTGATCAATTTGATGAATAATTCCATTTGCAGCTATTTGTGTCTCACCCGTAAGTGTAGCCATTCCATTGATAGTTACATTTGAGGCCGTTGTTCTAAAATACAAACTCAATCTATTGGTTGAAGAGGCAAAACCAGTTGCCAACGATTGAGTATAATTGTTTAGCGGTAAATCCTCTTTTTTAAGTTTTCCGCTAACCACGTGATTCAACAAAACCTGACGTAAAACGTTTACCGGAACACTCTCGAGGGTGGAAAAATTATTTTCTGCCAAAAAATTATTGAATGCTGTATTGGAAGGAGCAAAAACAGTCAACAAATCATTGCCATCCAGCGTAGTACTAAGTCCAGTTAATTCTAATGCTTTTTTTAAAGAACTCAAGTCTTCATTTTTTGAGGTTAGCCCAAACAAAGTTTCTTTTTTAGCATTTGCATTTTCCTCGTTATCACATGAAGTTAGTGCTAAAACACTAATAAACAATATAGTTAAGGTGCTTTTTTTAAGTAGGTTCATAACAATCTGAGATTTGAAATTATACATTTATAAGCGACAAATATATAAAATTATCAAAAATTAACAGTACAAATCTGTCTAAATAGGTATAAAATAAAAACTCCCAACCGAGATTGGGAGTTCAAACAAACCAAATTAATCAACAAACTAAAGGGTGTTAAAATGATTCACCCGAAAAGAATATTTTTTTTATAATGCTGGTTGTAACACTCGGTCAATACCGTGAATTACACCATTTGCACATTGAATATCAACTGCAGTTGAGAGAATATTACAATTGTTACCCGCTTGGTCAATAATTTTTGCACCACCTGTAACGTTCACTGTAGTGTTTTGTACAGGACTAGTAGCCATAGGAATATTTCCTAAATTGTTACTTAATGAAGTTGATAAAATATTACCTCCTAGAGCGCCTGTAGCATGGTACAACAAAACGGTAGAAACTTGAGAGGCAGATGCACCAACCGCAAAACCACTTCCTGTTGTAGCTGCAGTAAACGCAGCATTGTTTGGAGCAAATAAGGTTAAAGGTGTTGTGTTAGTTGATAATGCATTCAATACAGCACTTTGGTTACCAAAAGCACCACTAGTACTAGTTACTACGGCTTCTAGGGTATCAAACGCTGGGTTTGCTTGCACATGTGTAACAATTGTTGGTAATCCAATAACCGCATCAACAACGTGAATAACACCATTTGACGCCAATATGTTGAACGTTCCTCCAGGAGTGGTAGTCACAACAGATGAAACACCATTCAATCGAACTCCATTGGCTGTACTAACAAACATACTTAAAGTATTTGTTGCTGAAGCGGAACCTTTACCCAATGTTTTTATATAACTGTTGTTCGTCAAGCCTGATGACTGTACAGCACCGTTTACAACATGGTTCAATAAAATTTCTTTTAAAGCGGGTACTGGTACTGCTTCTAAGTTTGCAAAACCATTTGCATTCAAGAAAGTTGTGAAGGCGGCATTGGTTGGAGCAAAAACGGTGTACGGTCCACCAGCTTGCAAAGTATTTACTAGGCCAGCTCTGTTGAGCGCACTAACTAATATAGACAAATCTGGAGTTCTAGAAGCAATACCAGTTATAGAATTATCTGGTACTACAACAGTAGACTCATCATCGTCACATGATGTTAAA
>CAZAJH010000019.1:12940-14847 GCA_964485385.1 uncultured Flavobacterium sp. | reverse complement strand
ATTGCAAGTCAATAGTATAGCGAATGACTATTTTTCAAACCCAGAAACGGATTATGTGTATAAAGCTCATATTGAAGTGTATGGTAACGAATTGAGTGGGATTTTTGTAATTAAAAAAGTAACTGAATCGTCACACAGAGTGGTTTTGACAACCGATTTTGGCAATAAACTGTTCGACTTTGAGTTGTCTGAAAATGATTTTAAAGTCAATTATATTGTTGCCGATTTAGACAAAAAAATAGTGCGAAACACGTTAAAAGAAGATATTCAATTGTTGTTAAAAGAAGTGTTTTTGGTAGATGAAGTAATGGAAAACGACACGTCAGTGATTTTTAAATCCAAAGACGGTAATAGGTTTAATTATCTCTTTCAGAGTAAAAATAGTCAAAGTATAACGGAATTAAGAAACACCAGTAAAACAAAAGAAAAAGTGGTTTTTAAGTTCGTACCCAAAAATGTTACTTTTGCCGAGTCTATTCTGATTCAGCATCATAACATCAAATTAAAAATAGAGTTAAATCAAATTAGTAATTAAACAAAAAAAACATGAAAAAATTAGTTATTGCAGCCGTTATTGGTTTATTCGCTTTTTCGCAAGCAGAAGCTCAAGTTTCTTTCCGTCCTGGTATTAGAGGTGGTATAAATTTTGCTCACTTTACAGAAGGAGATGATAATGATTTTTACTATGGGGATCCTGCTTCTAACAATTCAAACACAGAATTCAACTCGATTACCGATTTTTATTTAGGATTTTATGGTGCATTAAAACTAACTAAAGTATACACCTTACAACCCGAAATTAATTATTCTCGCCAAGGTTCCACTAATGAATTTTTAGATAATAACAACTTCAGAGTGAGAAGAGATTTGAATGTTTCATACTTGTCTTTAGGCGTGGTTAATAAATTCAATTTCAACAAATTCAACTTTCATGTTGGTCCAACTGTTGATTTTGTAGTAGAGGATAACTTTGATACGGATAGTGATTTTGACTTGGCTTTTCTATTGGGTGCGGGTTACGACATCACAAAAAATTTCGGTGTTGAAGCACGTGTAAAAAAAGGAATTATCCCTGTTTTGGATTTTTCTAGCAGCAACCACACCAATGTAGTATTCTCTGTTGGTGCTACTTACACTTTTGATGTAAAATAGTAAATCAAAAAAATAGCAAGTACTTTTTTTCTTCTATTTTGAAAGTACTCGTGCAACTTATCTAACAATCCAGTTCTAGTAGCTGGATTGTTTTTTTAATAGCTACTTTTTTTAGAAACTATCAAAAAATAGAATCTAAATTGGTAATTTAGCCGACTAATACAAAAAAAAGATGTTACTGAAGGATTTTTATAAAGTTGAAAGGCTAGAAAAAACAGCTGAAAACAAACACACGGCCCTTGTTGTATTAAATAAAGACCACGCTATTTTTAAAGGACATTTTCCAGGAAATCCAGTAACACCAGGTGTTTGTATGATGCAAATTATCAAAGAATTAACGCAAGAAATTGTCGGGATTTCACTAGTGCTGACATCTTCTTCCAATGTTAAGTTCATGGCGTTGATCAATCCGGATATCAACCCAACATTGAAATTGGAATTAGAAATTACTGGAGATGCAACCACCGAATTCAAAGTAAAAAACACCACATCCTTTGACGAAACAATAGCTTTAAAACTAACCAACGTATACAAAACTGCTTCACTTTGAAACTTGCGTTTACATTTTTTATCGCCATAGTAACATGGGTTAGCCAAGATATATCTGGTGTAAGAGAGGCGTACATCAAAGCCGCTAAAAGTCAAAAAAACAGTGACGATTTTTTCACTATGGTCAGTACTGCTCCAAAGGAAAACAAAGTGTTGTGGGCTTACAAAGGAGCAGCTATAACGCTAAAAGCCAAGTTTGCCAAAGA
>CAZAJH010000019.1:3103-12930 GCA_964485385.1 uncultured Flavobacterium sp. | reverse complement strand
AAATGAGAAAAGAAAAAAAGGAACTGTTTGTTGAAGGTGTAAAACTGATAGAAAGCGCTATCAAAACCGAACCCAACAATCTGGAAATTCGTCTGATACGTTTGAGCATTCAAGAAAATACACCCAAAATTCTGAATTACAAAAAGAATATAACCGAAGATAAAAGGTTCATAGTAGCACAATTTGCAAAGCAAAATCAATCGTTGAAAGAATACGTTCAATCGTTTGTGAGTCAGTCTTCTGTTTTTACAGCCGAAGAGAAGCAAACGATTCTCAATTAAAAAAAGACAAGTTATGCCTTTGCAAAATTCAATCCGAGAAAGAATTTCTAAGCATAAAACGTGTGTTGTTATTCCTACTTATAACAACCACAAAACGCTCCAACGTGTCATCCAAGGCGTACTCGATTTTACCAATGCTATAATTATTGTCAACGACGGTTCTACCGATGCCACATCAACTATTTTACAGTCGTACCAGCAATTGACTATCGTTTCCATTCATCCCAATCAAGGTAAGGGAAACGCACTTCGTCAAGGTTTTAAAAAAGCAATTGAAATGGGATATGATTATGCCCTAACAATCGATTCCGATGGACAACATTATCCTGATGATATTCCAGTTTTTATAGAGGCTTTGGAGCAAGAAAGTCGGCCTGTTTTGCTCATCGGCAACCGAAATATGGAGCAAGAAGGCGTTCCTAAAAAGAGTAGTTTTGGCAATAAATTTTCTAATTTTTGGTTTTGGTTTGAAACCGGAATCAAACTCGAAGATACGCAATCTGGCTATCGTTTGTATCCTTTGCAACGGCTTCCAAAACGTTTTTTTACCAAAAAATTTGAGTTCGAGATAGAAGTTATCGTTCGTGCTGCTTGGAAAGATGTCCCCGTAAAAAATGTGCCTATAAAAATTTTATACGACCCCAACGAGCGGGTTTCGCATTTCCGACCTTTTCAAGATTTTACTCGAATTAGTATACTCAATACAATTTTGGTTATCATTACGCTGTTTTACATCAAGCCTCGAAATTTTTTCAGAAGCTTCAAAAAAAAAAGTTTTAAAGCGTTTATAAAAGAAGATGTGCTGGAAAGCAATGATTCTAATGCTAAAAAAGCTTTTTCGGTAGCCTTAGGTGTTTTTATTGGAGTCGCTCCTTTCTGGGGTTTTCAAACGGTTTTGGCCATTTCAGGAGCAGTTCTTTTTCGGTTAAATAAAGTCATAACTTTTGCGGCTTCCAATATCAGTATACCGCCAATGATTCCAATTATCATATACGGTTCGTTGGTCATTGGTAACTTTATTTTGGGCACTGATGAAGATTTGATTTTCGATGCGTCGCTTTCTCTTGATGCCATTCAACAAAATGTAAAGCAATACATTCTGGGTAGCTTCGTTTTAGCAACTCTATTGTCAGTTTTTTTTGGGATTGCTACCTTTTTGTTATTCAATTATTTTACTACTTTTAAAAATAAAAAAGGCTAATGCAACATCTGTTTTTGAGTCTCTATAACTTTTTGAAAGCCAGTAAAATTCGTTTTTTTGGAACGGCTCTGGTTGTTCTTGCGGTGTTATACTACTTTGCAGCTCAGTTGACATTTCAAGAGAATATCACGGCATTGATTCCAGCTAGTGAGCAATCGAGTCTGGCCACCAAAGTGTTAGAGCAGGTCAATTTTGCCGATAAAATAACGGTCATTATAAAAAACAAGGCCAATGAAGACACCGCTGTCTTATCGGCATATGCCAATCGATTTACAGACAGTCTAAAAGCTACAAGTAGTCCTTACATTGCTAAAATTCAAGGTAAAATGGACGAAGAGCACCTCCAAGAAACTTTCGATTTTGTTTACCAAAATTTACCGCTGTTTCTGGATGAGAATGACTACGCAGTTATCAATCAAAAAATCAATACGGATAGCATAGCTCAAATTGTACAGTCCAATTACCGCAGTTTGATTTCGCCAACCGGAATCGTCTCTAAAGATTTTATTCTCAAAGATCCATTTGGAATTTCGTTTATGGCTTTGAGTAAACTGCAGCAATTGGGTTTAGGTGACGATTTCGTACTTGAAAATGGGTATTTATTTACCAAAGATAAAAAGAACATTTTGCTCTTCATCACGCCTCAATTACCTGCCAACGAAACCGATAAGAACAGTCTTTTTATTGCAAATATCAATCGGATTAGAGATAATTTAAAGCAAGAATTTGGTTCGAAAGTTACGATGAGTTATTTTGGAGCGACACCTGTTGCCGTCGCTAATGCTTCCCAAATCAAAGCAGACGTTCGCAACACCTCAATTTTCGCCACACTCTCGTTGATTGTTTTATTGATGTACTTTTATAGAAGTCTTTCTATTCCGTTATTGATTTTCATTCCGTCAGTATTTGGAGCGGCATTTTCGTTGGCAATCATGTATTTTACCAAAGGAACAATTTCGGCCATTTCACTCGGTATTAGTTCCATTTTGCTTGGAGAAACTACCGATTATTCGATATACGTATTGACGCATTTGCGCGACAACAAAAACGTGAAATTGCTATACAAAGACATCACACGACCTTTGATTTTATGTGGAATTACGACTTCGGTGACGTTCCTGTGTTTGTTTTTTATTGATTCGGAAGCTTTGCGAGATTTGGGCATTTTTGCGGCTTTGAGTGTAACCTCAACCACCATTTTTTCGCTTATTTTAATTCCGCTTTTGTACAAAAACACAAGTGCTCTTAGTAATCCACAATCGAATGCTATTGATCGGCTTGGTTCCTATGCGTACCACAAAAACAAGTTCTTGATAGTCGGTGTACTACTTGTTTTTATAGCGAGCTTTTTTACCTACAAAAAAGTAACATTCAATAACGACTTGGCAGCCTTAAATTTTGTTCCCAAAGAATTGCAACAGACTCAAGATCAACTCGAAAAGTTGGCCGATGGCGACTCCAAGTCAATTTATTTGGTAACCCACGGAAATAGCTATGATGATGTAATCTCTAGAAATAACAAACTATTTGATCAACTTTTACAACAAAAAAGAAATCGTGCTATAGTGAATTTTAGTTCGATAGGTGGAGTCGTTTTGTCGCGCGAAAACCAATCGCAAAAAATAGCCGATTGGAAAGCATTTTGGACCGATAAAAAGCAGGCATTTGTGAAAAGTTCCATAGTAGCGAATGGCGCCAAATTAGGGTTTAATGCGGATGCCTATGGCGCTTTTTTTCAGACATTAAATCAATCTTTTCAACCCATTCCGTTTGCGAAATATGCGCAAGTAAAATCGCTTTTTACAGACGAATTTATTTCGAACCAATCCGATTTGTATACCATTTCAACTTTGGTAAAAGTAGCCAAGCAACACCGCGATTCTTTTGTGGCTCAGATGGAACGACAACCCAATCTGGTGCTTATCGACCGCCAAAAAACGAATGAGACGTTCCTCGGCATGTTGAAAGATAATTTTCAAAGCTTAGTCAACTATTCTTTTATAGCCGTTTTTCTTATTTTATTGGTCTCGTTTAGAAGAATTGAGTTGGTGATAGTGAGTATAGTTCCGATTCTGATGAGTTGGATTTTTACTACGGGCGTGATGGGCATGTTTGGCCTTGAATTCAACATCATCAATACTATTGTTTGTACACTCATTTTCGGAATTGGGGTTGATTACAGTATTTTTATGACTACAGCTTTGCAAAAACAGCATACTTTTGGGAAAGAGACATTGCCTTCGTATCGGGTTTCAATTTTACTCTCGCTAGCTACAACTATTTTGGGTATTGGTGTATTGATTTTTGCCCAACACCCTGCTTTAAAATCAATCGCAATGATTGCGTTGATTGGAATAGCTTCGTCGGTGCTAGTTACTTTTGTTATTCAACCGTTGGTTTTTAACTTTTTTGTCACGAGCAATGTAAAAAAGGGAAATCCGCCTTTTGAAATCCGCCGTTTTATTCACTCGGTTTTATCTTTTACCTACTACGGTTTGGGTGGTTTTGTATTGTCCATTTTAGGTTCGTTGTTTGTGAAGTTTTTTCCAATGAACAAAACCAAAAAAGTCCAAATTTTTCATTTTGTTTTGTCAAAATTCATGCACTCGGTGTTTTGGACGTACCCAGCCATTAAAAGAACGATTGTTAACATAAATCAAGAAAAGTTCAATAAACCGGCTGTTATTATTGCTAATCACACCTCATTTTTGGATATTTTGGCCGTTGGAATGTTGAGTCCAAAAATTATTTTTTTAGTAAGTGATTGGGTGTATAATTCACCTATTTTCGGAAAAGGGGTACGCTTGGCGGGGTTTTATCCGGTTTCAAATGGCATCGATAACGGGGTTGAACATTTGCGTGAAAAAGTCAACCAAGGTTTTTCATTGATGGTTTTTCCCGAAGGTACACGATCTGTCGACAATACAGTCAAGCGTTTCCACAAAGGTGCTTTTTATTTGGCCGAGGAATTTCAATTGGACATCATTCCTGTTCTCATTCATGGTTATTCAGAAAGTTCGCCTAAAGGCGATTTCATGTTGTACGGGTCATCAACAACAGTAGAAATTTTAGACCGAATACCATGGGATAATCCAGATTTTGGAACCAATTACACCGAACGAACCAAAACAATAAATCGTTTTTTTAGAGCCAAATTCGATGCGCTTCGTCGTCAAAAAGAGGATGCAACTTATTTTAAAAGGGCTCTCTTTACTAGTTTCGATTACAAAGAACCCGCAATACTACAAGCGGTAAAATCCGATTTTAATGCCAATCACCAGTGGTATCACCAGCTCAATTCCTATTTGGGTAGTAAATCCAAAATACTACATCTAGCCGATGATTTTGGCCAGTTAGATGTTCTGTTAGCCTTACAAGAGTCCCAACGAAAGATCGATTCATATATCCCTGATGAAGAAAAAAGAAGTGTGGCCAAAACCAATCACTATCTGAAAAAAAGGAACATTCAGTATTGGGATAGTGTTGCTAGTTTGGACGTTTCAAAATACGAATTTTTACTTATTTCAACAGCTACATTTTCTATCGAAATTGCTACCTTTACGGGAACTATTGTGGTTTTAAAACACGCTTCCTTAAAAAATGTATTGCTTCAGCATGGTTTTCATTTGGAAGGTGAGAAAGACTCAATTTTAGTTTTTAAGAGATAATGAAAGAACACTACGATATTGTTGTAATTGGAAGCGGTTTAGGTGGTTTGGTCTCAGCGATTATATTAGCCAAAGAAGGCTTTCGCGTTTGTGTACTCGAAAAAAACAACCAGTTCGGCGGAAATTTGCAAACCTTTGTACGAGATAAAACCATTTTTGATACAGGGATTCACTACATAGGCGGATTGAGTGAAGGTCAAAATTTGCATCAGTATTTCAAATACATCGGTATTATGGATGATTTGAAGTTGAAAAAAATGGACGAAGATGGGTTTGATATCATTTCATTCGAAGAAGAGGGAAAAGAATTTCCGCATGCCCAAGGATATGATAATTTTACAGCGCAATTGCTTCGTTTTTTTCCAGAGGAAGAGAAATCAATACGAGACTATTGTGATAAAGTTACCACTGTTTGCAACTTGTTTCCACTTTATAATTTGAATTGGGAAGGAAAATACGATAGCGAAGTTTTGTCGCTCAATGCCAAGCAATGTATTGACGAGGTTACGCCCAATGAGTTACTTCGTGCCGTTTTAGCCGGTTCTAATTTTTTGTACGCGGGAATTCCTGATAAGTCGCCTTTTTACGTTCACGCGCTTTCTGTTAATTCCTATATTCAGAGTGCGTGGCGTTGCATCAACGGTGGTAGTCAAATTACCAAACAGCTCATCAAACAGCTTAAAAAATATGGAGGTGAAGTTCATAAATACAAAGAGGTAACACGGTTGGAAGTAGAGGGAAATTCTATTACTAAGGCTTTTCTTAAAGATGGAACTTCTGTGAGTGCCTCCAGGTTTATATCCAACATCGAACTCAAAACTACTCTAAAGATGGTAGGGCAACAGCATTTCAGAAAGTCTTTTTTCGCTCGAATAGATAGTTTAGAAGGTGTGATATCTGCCTTTAGTTTGTACCTTGTTTTTAAACCCCAAACGTTTACCTATTTGAACCATAATTACTATCATTTTAAAAATAGTAAAATCGTTTGGAGTGCCTACGAATACGACGAAAACACCTGGCCAATGGCTTATATGGCCTCCATGAATGCCTCTGGGAAAGATGAAGAGTGGGCCGAGGGAATGACTTTTATTACCTACATGAAGTTTGACGATGTGAAGCAATGGGAGAGTACCTTTAATACTACTGCTGAGAGAGGCGAAAGAGGCGAAACATATGAACAATTCAAAGCCCGAAAAGCAGAACGATTTCTTCAAGAAATTGAGATCAAGTTCCCCGGAATTCGCGATTGTATTCAATCAATTCACACCTCAACACCTTTGTCCTACCGCGATTATATTGGGGGACACCAAGGCAATATGTATGGCTACGTAAAAGACGCAAATGATCCGATGAAGACGTTTATTCCAACGAAAACCAAATTGGATAATTTATATTTAACCGGACAAAGTGTGAGTATGCATGGCGTTTTGGGTGTTACTATAGGTGCAGTGCTTACTTGCTCTGAGATTGTTGGGAAAGAATATTTGGTGAACAAGATTACTAATGAAGTCCGCTCATGAAGTGCCCAATTATTCTGATAATACTGTTGGTTTCGTTGGCTTTTTGTTCTTGTGGAACTTCAAAGTCGTTGCGTCACCAACCTCAGCTAGAAGGATGTAACGGATCGATTCCGGTAATTCAAAAAGTGTCAGCTACTTATTTTTCTTCGGGTAAAAACTTTCTGCTAAAAAACAAACAAAATCTCTGGGAATTATATGTTGAGGGCGATGCCTTGGAGCGAGGGTTAACCACAGGAGCATTAACCGATTCCCTCTTAAAAAAGCAAGAACATGTCTTTTTTTCCAAAATAAATGAATTGGTTCCGTCCCAATTCAAACAACGATTGCTACGCGGTTTTTTAAAATGGTATAACCGCAAACTCTACCTCAATGTACCCGAAGAGTATAAGACCGAAATTTATGGTATTTCTGAATACACTTCGAACTATTACGATCACATTGCACCGCGTTATTTGCGGAGTTTGTATTTGCATGGAGCGCACGATATCGGTCATGCTTTACAAGATTTAGCGTTGGTTGGTTGCTCGTCTTTTGCTGTGTGGAACGAAAAATCAGAAGATGGAAGTTTAATTTTGGGTCGCAATTTCGATTTCTACGCTGGGGATGATTTTGCCAAAGATAAAATCGTAGCTTTTGTAAATCCGAGAGAAGGTTATCCATTTATGATGGTAACATGGGCAGGGATGATTGGTGCGGTATCAGGCATGAATAATGAAGGTTTGACTGTTACAATCAACGCAGGAAAATCAAAAATCCCATTGATTGCTAAAACACCTATTTCAATTGTAACGCGTGAAATTTTACAATATGCTACAACTATTGACGAGGCTATTGCAATTGCCAAAAGCAAAAAGGTATTTGTATCCGAATCGATAATGGTAGCCAGTGCCAAGGACAAAAAAGTAGTTTTGATTGAAGTTGCACCTCAAAATTTTGGTGTATACGAAGTTGAAAATAATTCCAATCAATTGATATGTTCCAATCATTTTCAGAGCGATCCACTCAAAAATGACGAACGTAACTTAGACCAAATAGCGAATAGTCATTCAAAATACCGGTTTGACCGAATGGAAGAATTGTTGACTGAGAATCCCAAAGTGAATGCACAACTAGCGGCTTTTATTTTGCGCAATAGAGAAGGGCTGAACAATGCAGCTATAGGTTTCGGCAACGAAAAAGCGCTCAATCAGCTGTTGGCGCACCATGGTATCATCTTTAAGCCAGAACAACGACTGGTTTGGGTTTCTAGTAATCCGTATCAATTGGGTGAAATGGTATGCTACGATTTAAATACGGTTTTTGCCCATCGCACTGCGTCCACCAAAGTCCTTACACTACAATCGGAAGAAAAAAACATTCCTCCAGACCCATTTATTCAAACCCAATCGTATACAAATTACGAAGCATTTCGCTTGGCGGACCGAAAATTAGAGGATTACTTGGAAAATAATGTACAATTGCCTTCCGATTTTGCCAAAAATTACCAATCTTTGAATCCCGATTATTGGTTGGTTTATTACCGAATGGGTGTATATTATTACCAACAAAAGAATTACCAGTTGGCCAAAGAGCAATTCGAAAAGGCATTAACCAAAGAAATAACCACAATTCCTGCTAAGTTAGAAACTGATAAATACCTAAAAAAAATCAAAAGAAAACAGAAATGATTCCACCGATAGAAACGAGTTCTTTAGATGCAATTAAAACTTTTCAGGAGCAGCAACTCCGCAAAACATTGGCGTATGTAAATGCTAATTCTACCTTTTACAAACAGCTATTTGCAAAGGAAAATATTGATATAAGCACTATTAATACCATTGAAGATTTACAGAAATTACCGCTAACAACCAAAGAGGATTTACAGCGTTACAACGACGATTTTAGATGTGTTCCTGTTCACCAAATCATCGATTTTGCTACAACTTCCGGAACTTTAGGCGAACCTGTTACTTTTGGTTTGACTGATAATGATTTGGAACGTTTGGCCTACAACGAAGCCATTTCGTTTGCTTGTGCTGGTATTAAAGAGGGCGACATTGTGCAGCTAATGACCACAATAGATCGCCGATTTATGGCTGGTTTGGCCTATTTTTTAGGCTTGCGCAAAATGAAAGTTGGTGTAATTCGAGTTGGAGCAGGCATTCCCGAATTGCAGTGGGATTCAATTTTGAAGTACCAACCCACGTATTTGATTACGGTTCCTTCTTTTTTGCTGAAGATGATCGAATATGCCGAAGCGCATCAAATTGATTACAACAAAAGTAGCGTGAAAGGTGCCGTGTGTATTGGCGAGTCGTTGCGGAATCAGGATTTGACGATGAATACACTTTCTAAAAAAATCACAGAAAAGTGGAATATAAATTTGTTTTCGACATACGCTTCGACCGAAATGAGTACCGCCTTTACCGAGTGTGAGTATTTTCAGGGCGGACATCATCATCCTGAGTTGATTATTGTAGAAGTTTTAGATGAAAATAATCAGCCTGTTGGTAACGGCGAATCGGGTGAATTGACCTTTACTACACTCGGGATTGAGGCCATGCCATTACTGCGTTTTAAAACAGGAGATATCGTAACACTGCACACGGATGCTTGTGCTTGTGGTAGAAATACTTTGCGTATTGGTCCAATTATCGGAAGAAAGCAGCAGATGATTAAATACAAAGGAACAACTTTGTATCCACCAGCTATGGTTGATGTGCTTAATGGTTTTGAAAATATTGAAAATCACATCATTGAAATTTCTACTAATGATTTAGGTACCGATGAAATTGTGATTAAATTGGCCGTAAAAGAGCAATCAGACGAGTTTTTACAAGAGATAAAAGACCATTTTAGAGCCAAGCTCAGAGTAACTCCAAAAATTGAATTTTCTTCGATTGATATTTTAAATCCGATTGTTTTCCATCCATTGAGTCGAAAACCCAAACATTTTTTTGATTTGCGTTGAGTTTTGCAACTTCAATTTTAAAAAAAATATCAAGCAAGCTTGGTGAAAAAGTAAAACAATAAAAATCAGATTGACTTCGTCCATCTGACAAAGCTCCGCTTTGAAAATAGATGAAACAAAAAAATGCTCAAGCGAGCTTGGTGAAAAAGTAGAACAATAAAAATCAGATTGACTTCGTCCATCTGACAAAGCTCCGCTTTGAAAATA
>CAZAJH010000019.1:2658-3003 GCA_964485385.1 uncultured Flavobacterium sp. | reverse complement strand
GATGAAACAAAAAAATGCTCAAGCGAGCTTGGCATTTTTTTTTATTCATCTATTTATTCGTGACCACGATCAGATTCGAACTGACACGTCTTGCGACACCACCCCCTCAAGATGGCGAGTCTACCAATTTCTCCACGTGGCCAAATAAAAAAAGCATTCGAACTACGAACGCTTTTGGTGACCCGACTGGGGCTCGAACCCAGGACCCCAACATTAAAAGTGTTGTGCTCTACCAACTGAGCTATCGAGTCAAAGCATTCAAAAATGGTTAAAAAATGAGGATCATTTTAGTGACCCGACTGGGGCTCGAACCCAGGACCCCAACATTAAAAGTGTTGTGCTCTA
>CAZAJH010000019.1:0-2558 GCA_964485385.1 uncultured Flavobacterium sp. | reverse complement strand
CCAACTGAGCTATCGAGTCTTTTTAATTTCTTGAATGCGGGTGCAAATATAAGGCGATATTATTTATTTTTCAAAGCAATTTTATTTTAAATTTACCTTTTTTTAATATTCATTGTTAACGCCTTAATATATAAGGTTTTATTGTTATGAAAAAAGTTGTTTTTGTGGGTTATATGGGCAGTGGAAAGTCATTGATTTCTAAAAAAGTGGCTGAAAAAAATGCATTATCTTTCGTTGAATTGGATGAAATGATTGAAAAAAATGCCCAAATGTCACTTTCCGATCTCTTTGAAAAAAAGGGGGAATTGTACTTCAGAAAATTAGAGCACCAAATATTTACCCAACAAATGGAATCCCCAACTTCTTTTGTGATGAGTACGGGTGGGGGAACACCTTGTTATTGTAATAATCATGTTTTTTTAAAAGAAGAGTATGGCATCTCTATTTACTTAAAAGCTTCGGTTGCGACTTTATCAGAGCGTCTCACTACTAATCGTGCAGAACGACCACTTATAGCTAATTTAAAGGATAGCGAATTGGAGGAATTTATTGCCAAACATCTTTTTGAACGCAATTATTTTTACCATCAGGCACAACACACAATCACTGTAGATGATAAATCACCTGAAACTATTGCCAACGAAATTCAGCAATTGTTATTTTAGGTAAGCGTAAGAATTATGGTCTTCAAATACTACCGTCACATGCTCTTTGGATGATGTTGAGAGTGAAATTCCTTTGAAATCAGCCTTAACAGGGTATTTTTTATGGTTCCTATCGATCAGAACTGCGGTTTTGAATTTCTTAATGGGAACTTCTAAAAAATGTTTAACACCATAAATTAGAGTTGTTCCTGAATTTAAAACGTCGTCAACCAAAACCAATCCTTTATTTTCATAAACAGTTGCATCTACAGAAGTAGTGATGGGCGCATTGGGATTACTTTTATCAATTTTTACTTCACAAAGCGTTACATTGATGTCGGAAATGGCTTCCAATTGTTGGGCAATTTTGCTCGCAAACACATAGCCATTGGATGCAATACCTGCAATAGTAATGTTTTTTTCATCACTAAAAGTTTCATACACTTGGTAGGCAATTCGCTTGGTAATGTGATTGATTTGCTCGTGGTTGAGAATGGTATTCTGACTCATAGTGGTTATTTTTTGGTAAAGATAAAAAAGAGTTCGTTTCCCTGACGCGGTTGAATTGAATTATACGCAGTTTCCAAAGTTGTAATCGTAAATTGATGTGAAAACAAACTCAAATATTCAGCAATAGAGCCACCAAAAGGCGGACCAGATTCGGTCAAAGGAAATTGAAAAAGTAATCCAACTAATTTTCCATTAGGGCGCAATAAATCATGCATTTTTTGTACGTATCGCTCACGTAAATTGATGTCTAGTGCACAAAAAAAAGTTTGTTCAATGACCAAATCATAAGATCCTTCGTGGTCAAAAAAATCCATATGCAAAAAAAATGATTCATCAACTTCAGGCAATCTTTTCTTTAGATTTTGAATGGGAGTTATGGCATAATCCAAAACCGACACATGGGTAAATCCTTTTTTAATGAGGTATTCAAACTCGTAACTATTGCCACCACCCGGAATGAGTATGTTGGAATTTTTATTTGTTAACTGATCAAAGTATTCTTTCAAAGGAGTGGTAATAGCACCGCAATCCCAACCAATTTCGTTAGTTTGGTAACGGTTTTCCCAATAATTGCTAGTCAAATTCATCATACGTATCGTTAAAATCCAACTCAAAATCATTTAAATCACGTCGGTCTTTCTTAGTTGGTCTACCATCACCCGTTTTGCGGTAGTGTTCTTTGGAAAGTTTAAGTAATTCAAGATGGGCAAATGATTCAGCAGGTGTTTCATCCTTTCTGTAAAGATCAACCAATTTAGCACCGACCCTGTTTTGAGGCACATCAAGTACCCGAACAATATAGTTAATCTGGTCTTTTCTGAAAGTCACGGTGTCTCCCGGAAAAACCTCTTTGGATGGCTTGGCAACTTGTCCATTTACCGTAACATGATTTTTCTTGCATGCCTCGGTTACCATGTTACGAGTTTTGTAATAGCGAACGCACCATAAGTATTTATCAACTCTCATCTTTTTTTCTAAATTCGACGTTAAATAGTTTACAAAAATAAATCAATATTGTATCTTGCGCTCAAATTTTAGGAATATTATGAGAAAAGTTTATATTTTGGTTTTAATGGTTGGATTTTGTTTATCAATTGCATCCTGCAATAGGACAGAAGATGATGAAGCCGAAGTACTAAGAGATTATTCATTTCAATTTGCGGTAGATCTTGAGGTAATGAAGACTTTCCTTAAAACACATTCCATTACGGTGGTGAACAATCCGGGTTCCATTAATGATCAAGACATCAGTTTTAGTGTTGTTCCGTCCTTATCACCATCTTCAATATGGGGTACCAATGATGAGACACCTCAATCCAATTTATTGGAGTGGCAAGTAGCTAAGGACAACATCACCTACACCATTTATTATTTACAGTTGCGTCAAGGTTCTGGTGCAAACAG
>CAZAJH010000018.1:0-14888 GCA_964485385.1 uncultured Flavobacterium sp. | reverse complement strand
GCTTGGGATTGGATTATGTCTGTTGATCCGCACTGGTTTAGTACATTATTTGGTTGGTATGTGTTTGCAAGTTTCTTTGTAAGTGGTATTACAACAATCTCAATGGTTACTTTGTACCTAAAATCTAAAGGTTACTTAGAACATGTAAATACCAGTCACATTCACGATTTATCAAAATTTATGTTTGGTATCAGTGTGTTTTGGACGTACTTATGGTTTTCACAATTCATGTTGATTTGGTATTCAAATATTCCAGAAGAGGTAACCTATTTCAAAACTAGAATTGAACAATACAATTTGCCTTTTTTCGGAGCGGTGGTGATGAACTTTATTTTCCCATTCTTAGTTTTAATCAACACGGATTTTAAACGCATCACTCCAATCGTAGTAGGTGCAGGTGTAGTTATCCTTTTCGGTCACTACATTGATTTCTTCAACATGATTATGCCTGCCACTGTAGGTGACCAATGGTTTATTGGTGTTTCCGAAATTGCATCCGTTTTATTCTTTTTAGGATTGTTTATTTATGTAGTATTTACAGCTCTTACCAAAGCACCACTTACTCCAAAACGCAATCCATTTATCGAAGAAAGTAAACATTTTCATTATTAATATTTAAATAAACAACAAATGACAAGTTTATTGGTACTCATAATTTTAGTATTATTATCAATTGCAATTTGGCAGTTAACTAAAATTTTTGATCTAACTCAAATAGGAAAAAAATCAGAGAATTCTCAGGTGGCGAACGACGATGACAACAACGTTCAAGGATACTTGTTTTTTGGATTCTTGGTATTCATTTATCTAACAACCATTTTTTGTTTAGTTAAATATGGTAACCTTCCCCTTATTGGCAATTCTGCCTCTGAGCATGGTCCGCTAATTGACGATTTGATGGTGATCTCTTTGGTGTTGATTTTTGTAGTTCAAACAATAACCCAAGCTTTACTGCATTACTTTGCATTCAAATACAGAGGAAAGCAAGGAAACCAGGCCTTATATTACGCAGACAACAACAAATTAGAGTTCATCTGGAGTGCAATTCCAGCTATTGTATTAGCGGTTCTGATTTTCTACGGCCTTTATGCTTGGAATGATATTATGTTTGTAGATAAAGAAGAGGAACAAGATGCTATTGTTGTTGAACTGTACGCCAAACAATTTGGTTGGGAAGCCCGCTATGCAGGAAAAGATAATACTCTTGGTAAGGCTAACGTAAGATATATTGAAGGTGTAAACACATTAGGTGTTGATTTGGAAGATCCTAACGCTCAGGATGATATTGTGGTTAACGAATTACACTTGCCTAAAGGGAAAAGAGTGATTTTTAAAATTCGATCTCAAGATGTACTTCATTCGGCCTACATGCCTCATTTTAGAGCGCAGATGAACTGTGTTCCTGGTATGGTAACAACATTCTCTTTCACACCTAACAAAACTACTGCCGAAATGAGAGGGACAGAAGAGATTGTTGAAAAAGTTCACAATATCAACATGATTAGAGAGAAGAAAAACCAGCAATTAGTTGCAGAAGGTAAAACTCCTCTTGACCCATACACTTTCGATTACTTGTTATTGTGTAACAAGATATGTGGTGCATCACACTACAACATGCAAATGAAGATTGTAGTAGATACACCACAAGAATTTAAGGCTTGGTTAAAAGATAAACCAACTATTGTACAAGCTGTTAAAACAGCAGCTGAAGCAGAAAAAAAATCGGATGAAGCTCCGAAAACAGTTAAGGATTCTACTAAAGTTGCAACTGATTCTACAGCAGTTGCTATGAAATAATAAAATAATTTAAAAATTATATGTCAGCAATGAGTCACGAACACGATCACCACGAACACGATCACCACGAAGAACATCATCATAAAGATACCTTCATTACTAAATATATTTTTAGTATTGATCACAAAATGATTGCGAAACAATACCTTTTGACCGGTATCGTTATGGGTGTGATAGGTGTGGGTATGTCTTTGCTTTTTAGAATGCAATTGGCATGGCCTGAAGAATCCTTTAAGGTTTTTAAATTTTTCTTAGGCGAAAGAATGGCACCAGAAGGTGTTATGACCAATGAAGCTTATTTGTCATTAATTACAATACATGGTACTATTATGGTATTCTTTGTATTGACGGCTGCTTTGAGTGGAACTTTCAGTAACTTACTTATTCCACTACAATGTGGTGCACGAGATATGGCATCTGGTTTATTGAATATGATTTCTTACTGGTTGTTTTTTACATCTAGTGTAGTAATGGTAATTTCCCTTTTCGTTGAGTCTGGGCCAGCTTCTGCCGGTTGGACTATCTATCCACCATTGAGTGCGTTGCCACAAGCCATCTCTGGTTCTGGATTGGGGATGACATTATGGTTGGTATCTATGGCCATTTTCATCGCTTCGTCATTATTGGGATCACTAAACTACATAGTTACTGTAATTAATTTGAGAACCAAAGGGATGTCGTTTACAAGATTACCCTTAACAATCTGGGCCTTTTTTGTAACTGCTGTAATTGGAGTTATCTCTTTCCCAGTGTTGTTGTCTGCAGCCTTGATGTTAATCATGGACAGAAGTTTTGGTACTTCTTTCTTCCTATCTGATATTTACATCGCAGGAGAAGTGCTCAATTACCAAGGTGGTTCCCCTGTTTTATTTGAACACTTGTTCTGGTTCCTAGGTCACCCTGAAGTTTACATTGTATTATTACCTGCTTTGGGTATAACTTCTGAAGTAATTGCAACCAATGCCCGTAAGCCAATCTTCGGTTACCGCGCGATGATCATGTCAATTATTGCTATCGCATTTTTGTCTACTATCGTTTGGGGTCACCACATGTTTATGTCAGGTATGAATCCATTTTTAGGATCGGTATTTACATTTACTACTTTGTTAATTGCTATTCCATCTGCAGTAAAAGCATTCAACTATATCACTACTATTTGGAAAGGTAACCTACAAATGAACCCAGCTATGTTGTTTTCTATTGGATTGGTTTCTACCTTCATTACTGGTGGTTTAACTGGAATCATTTTAGGAGATAGTACACTCGACATTAATGTTCACGATACGTATTTCGTAGTAGCTCACTTCCACTTGGTAATGGGTATTTCTGCGTTGTACGGAATGTTTGCGGGTATTTACCACTGGTATCCAAGACTATACGGGCGAATGCTGAACAAGAACCTTGGTTATGTACATTTCTGGGTAACTGCGGTTTGTGCTTACGGTGTGTTCTTCCCAATGCACTTTATTGGTATGGCGGGTTTACCTAGACGTTACTACACCAATACAAACTTCCCATTATTCGACGATTTACAAGATGTAAACGTAATAATCACTATGTTTGCTTTGATTGGTGGTGCCTTCCAGTTGGTTTTCTTGTTCAACTTCTTCTACAGTATGTTCTACGGAGAAAAATCAGTGCAAAATCCATGGAAATCCAATACACTTGAGTGGACTGCACCTGTTGAGCATATCCACGGAAACTGGCCAGGCGAAATCCCAGAAGTGCACCGTTGGGCTTACGATTACAGTAAACCAGGTCATGCTGATGATTTTGTACCTCAAAATGTACCCATGCTAGCAGGAGAAGAAGTCCTTCACCACTAAAAAATAAAAACAAATAAAAGCCTTTCAAACTGAAAGGCTTTTTTATTTCGGTTCAACTTGTTATATATTTGTCATATGAACGAACATTTAGATCCAACAAATTTCAATTATAATCCGGAAGAACTCGACTTAGAGAAAAAACTCCGCCCACTCTCCTTTGATGACTTTACGGGGCAAGAGCAAGTACTCGAAAACCTCAAGGTTTTTGTCGAAGCGGCAAACTTGCGCAGTGAGGCTCTCGATCATACGTTGTTTCACGGGCCGCCTGGTTTAGGTAAAACTACACTAGCTAATATACTAGCCAATGAATTGGGTGTAGGCATTAAAATTACCTCTGGACCAGTACTAGACAAGCCAGGTGATTTAGCCGGATTGCTTACCAATCTCGAAGAGCGAGACGTTCTTTTCATTGACGAAATCCACAGACTGAGTCCTGTTGTCGAAGAATACCTTTACTCGGCTATGGAGGACTTCAAAATTGATATTATGATCGAATCGGGTCCAAATGCGCGAACCGTTCAAATCAACCTCAATCCGTTTACCTTAGTTGGCGCAACCACCCGTTCGGGTTTGTTAACGGCACCTATGCGAGCTCGTTTCGGCATCCAAAGCCGTTTGCAATACTACAATACCGAATTGTTAACTACAATTGTGCAACGGAGTTCAGCTATTTTAAAAATGCCTATTACAATGGAAGCCGCCATCGAAATCGCTGGACGAAGTCGAGGTACTCCGCGTATCGCCAATGCACTTTTGCGTCGTGTGCGCGACTTTGCTCAAATCAAAGGCAACGGTAAAATAGACATCGAAATTGCCAAGTTTTCCCTCAAAGCTCTCAACGTAGATGCGCATGGCTTAGACGAAATGGATAACAAAATCCTCAATACCATCATCGATAAATTCAAAGGCGGTCCAGTCGGTTTGTCTACTTTAGCAACAGCAGTTTCTGAAAGCGGCGAGACTATTGAAGAGGTATACGAACCGTTTTTAATCCAAGAAGGTTTTATTATCCGCACCCCACGAGGAAGAGAAGTAACAGAAAAAGCATACCAGCATCTGGGTAAACTACGAACGAATATTCAGGGTGGATTGTTTTAGGGCATTCCTCCGATAGACAAAAACAAGTTTGTAAAATATAGTTTTTGTCTATCGGAGTCGGGCTATTCGCTCTATCTTTTGTTCCGCTATGCTCCACAAAAGGATGCCGCTGCTATCCCTAATGCAAACGTAAAATAGTGATTCGTATTTTCTAAAGTATATGTCAGCAAATTCAACCTATCAATACCCGAAAACACTCTCTTTATTTCGTTTTCTACGAAATGCTGAGCGCATTCGAAAAAATCCGATTCCGTATCACCATCGTTTTTTTTCGGAGTTGGGCGATACATTTGCGGTTCGATTGCTTCGAAACAAATACGTAATTCTTTCTCGTGACAATGCAATAGCCGAATACATCCTACAAAAGAACCAAAAAAACTACAACAAGTCGGCTTTGCAAACGACATATCTATCCAAGTATTTAGGGCACGGATTACTTACCGTTAATGGTAATTTTTGGTTCAAACAACGCCGACTGATTCAACCTGCTTTTCACAAACAGAAAATGAATCAATTGGTGAGCAATATCCAAAAAACAATATCCATCGAACTCCAATCGTTACCCGAAAATCAAAAAGTCAATTTGTATCCTATTATGAATAATTTGGCTTTTAATGTGGTGGCCAAATCATTGTTCCATATCACGGCTTTGGAAAACAAGTTGAGTCGAATAAAAATCATTATCGAAGAAGTTCAAAATTTCTTGGTCAAAGAAATCCGATTGCCTCACAAAGTTTGGTGGTTCAAACTCACAGGTCAATCTAAAAAACACCTCGATTTAGCGATGGAAAGTAATGCCATTTTAGATGCTATTATTGAGGAACGAAAAGCCGCTCAAGAAACACACAATGATTTACTCGATATGTTGCTGGCCACACGCTATGAGGATACAGGCGAATCCATGTCGAAAGAGCAACTCATCGATGAAATCAAAATTCTTTTTATTGCAGGTCACGAAACTACGGCCAATGCCTTGACTTTCACACTTCAACTTTTGGCTATGCATCCTGAGGCGCAAGAAAAAATAGCTGCCGAAATTACCAACATTGAAAACGAAACCTCAGATAGCATTGAACAACTTCAGCGAATGGCCTATACCAATGCAGTAATCAACGAGTCGATGCGGCTGTATCCACCTGCTTGGATTACCGATCGCGAAAATGTTGAAGACGATACGCTGCTCGACTACAACATTAGAAAAGGAACACTCATTGGTATTTCATTCTACGAGTTGCACCGCAATCCGAAGTATTGGGACAATCCAAATGATTTTATTCCTGAGCGCTTTTTGGGTGAACAAAAAAAGCAATCGATGCAGTATTTTTATCCGTTTGGTGCTGGCCCACGCATGTGCATCGGAATGGGTTTTGCTCAGTATGAAATGAGTTTAACATTGGCTTATATTATCAAAAAATACAAAGTAGTAACGGATAATCCGACCATCGAATTTAATCCTTTGGTTACTTTGAAACCAGTCGGAATTCATGTAACTTTTTTACCACGCTAATGGGAATCAACGCTAAATCCGATTACTCCAGAATGATTAAGCAAGAAGCCGAACGACTTGGTTTTTTGTCGTGTGGCATTGCAAAGGCAGGTTTTCTCGAAGAAGAAGCACCGCGATTTGAACAGTGGCTCAATCAAAACCGCCATGGTGAAATGAAATACATGGAAGAGTATTTTGACAAACGACTCGACCCAACCAAATTAATGTTGAGTGCCAAAAGCGTTGTTTCGCTCCTGATTAATTATTATCCCTCGCAAACGCAAATCGAAGACACGTACAAAATTTCAAAGTACGCTTACGGAAAAGATTACCACAACGTTATCAAAAAAAAATTACGAAAGTTATTGCGCTTCATCAAAACCGAAATTGGGGATGTATTTGGTCGCGCTTTCATCGATATAGAACCGATTATGGATAAGGCTTGGGCTGCCAAAAGTGGCTTGGGTTGGATAGGAAAGAACAGCAATTTGATTACGCAAAAAGTAGGTTCATTCTATTTTGTAGCCGAGTTGGTACTCGATTTAGAACTCGAATACGACTCGCCAACAACCGATCATTGCGGCACTTGTACGGCTTGTATTGATGCTTGCCCTACCCAAGCGATTATCCAGCCGTATGTAGTAGACGGAAGCAAATGCATTTCATATTACACCATCGAACTCAAAGACAACTTGCCCCAAGAAATGAAAGGAAAATTTGACGATTGGGCTTTTGGTTGTGATGTGTGCCAAGATGTGTGCCCGTGGAATCGTTTTGCTAAACCACACAATGAACACCGATTTGATCCAAATCCGGCTATTTTGTCGTATACTAAAAAAGATTGGGAAGAAATTACCGAAGCTGTTTTTAGGGAAGTTTTTGTCAATTCGCCACTAAAGCGTACCCAATTTGAGGGAATTAAGCGCAATATTAATTTTTTAAAGCAATAGGAGTTGAGCAAGACTATTTTTACAAAAGATACCTGCCCGTTGTAGGCCTATTTACTCAAAATAATTATAAAGTAGATTCGCGTTCGATAATATTGGTCTCCAATTCGATAATTCGGGGTTTGTAATCGAGCATTTCTTTACGTTGATGGATCTCTTCCAAGAGTAAATTAAAGGAAGCCACACCCATGTCAAAGCTGGGTTGATCTACGGTACTCAGTTTGGGTGTAATCACTTGCGACATGAACCAATTGCTAAATCCAATAACCTTAATTTGTTTTGGTACGTGTATCCCAACCTCATTGAAGTAAGCCAATACACCTACAGCCACTAAATCGGTGATGACAAAAATGCCGTCTACATCAGGATGGTCTTTGAGGATTTGTTTGGCAAATTCTCTTCCTTCTTCAAAAGTCACATTTTTACAGGTATACACTAATTTAGAATCGTAAGGAATAGCGTATTTTTCCAATGCTTTTTTGTAGCCCAAAAAACGATCAATAGAGTTTTGTGGATTTACAGGTCCGCGAATATGAGCAATTTTGGTACAACCTTTACTAATCAAATGAGCCACAGCGTTGTGAGCCGCTTTTTGGTCGTTGATAACGACTTTAGAACAATTGATGAGTTTCGAAATTTTATCAAATAGTACAAATGGAATTTCTCGACGCAAAATTTCCTTGATGTGTTCGTCATCATTGGATTCGTTTGAGAGCGACATGATAATGCCATCCACACGTTTATTAATGAGTAACTCTACCTGTTTTTTTTCTAATTCAGCCGATTCATTCGATTGCAAAATAATCACCAAGTAACCGTTTTTTTCCGCTTCAGCGATGATTCCGTTAATTACACTTGAAAAGAAATGATGCACCACTTCAGGAATAATCAAACCGATTGTTTTCGATTCTTTCGTTCGCAAATTTACCGCAAAACTATTGGGAGTGTATTGCAATTCTTTGGCCAAATCCAAAACTGCTTTTCGAGTTTTTTCGCTAACATCAGGATAGTTTTTTAACGCTTTTGATACCGTTGTGATAGATATTCCTAATGTTTCGGCTATTTGTTTTAAAGTTGTCTCTTTCATTTAACAAATATGCTAAAAAAAATTCAATCCCAAATCGAAAACGTTTTCGGTATTTTCGAAAACGTTTTCGATGCTAAATTCGCACTTTGTTGCAAACTAAAATTATAATTTCGAAAAAAATAATCACCTAATTTATTAATCAAACAAAATCAGAAAAATGAAAAAAACTACTTTATTTTTGAAAAAATGGTTGGTTGTTCTGACTTTGGTACTGTTTAATTTTTCTTTTTCACAAAATGATCAAAGTAAAGTGGCAGATTCAATCAAAGGAGGGAAACTAGAAGAAGTGGTCGTAACAGGGGTTTTGAACCCACGCTCAAAGTTGAAGTCGAGTGTGTCAATCAGCTCGGTTAACACGACTCAAATCGAACAAGCTGCCCCACGATCAACAGCGGAATTATTTCGAATTTTACCTGGTATTAAATCAGAATCAACAGGTGGAGAAGGAAACGCCAACATTACTGTCCGTGGTATTCCAATCGCATCAGGAGGAGCTAAATTTTTACAATTGCACGAAGATGGAATGCCAGTAATGCAATTTGGTGATGTAGCTTTTGGTAATGCAGATATTTTTGTTCGAAACGATCAAACCATCAGCAGAGTTGAGGCCATTCGTGGAGGTTCTGCTTCTACTTTAGCTAGTAACTCTCCAGCGGGAATTATCAACTTCATCAGTAAAGACGGAAAGAAAGAAGGTGGCTCGTTGATGCATTCGATTGGAGTAGATTTTGGAAACAACCGTACCGATTTTGAATACGGAACGCCCATTTCTGAAACATTACGTTTTCACATTGGAGGATTTTACCGTCAAGGTGAAGGCCCAAGAAATGCCGGTTATACCGCTAATTTAGGAGGTCAGTTCAAAGCCAACATGACCAAAGAATTTGAAAAAGGACATGTGCGTTTGTATTTCAAGTACTTGAACGATCGTTCGATAGGTTATTTGCCAATGCCAGTAAAAGTTTCGGGTACTAATGCAAATCCGACATGGAGTTCATTGCCCAACTTTGATATTTTACACGACACTCCGCACAGTGCCTATTTCTTAGACAATCTGACTATTGGAGCTGATGGCGAAAGAAGAAGAAGTAATTTATCTGATGGAATGCGACCAGTAGCAACTTCCTTTGGTGGCGAATTAAAATTTGATTTAGGAAACAATTGGAAAGTTGAAGAGCGTTTCAGACAAAACTACCACAGCGGAAGATTTGTTTCTGCTTTTCCAGCTGAAGTAGCAACTGGTGGTGTTTTGGCTACTAGTTTTGGAGAAGCAAATCTAACGTATGCCAATGGTCCGCAAGCAGGTTTCAATTTTGATAACAATGCTTTGGCAATGCGAATTCACACGTTTGACACCGAAATCAACAACTTCAATAATTTTACCAACGATATCAAACTGACAAAGTCATTCTTAGATGGAATGATTGATGTAACAGCAGGTTACTACAAAGCATTTCAAAACATCAACATGTCATGGTTGTGGAACTCCTATTTATTGGAGGTTAAAGGAGAAAATGCAGCATTGCTAAATGCCGGAGCGAACTCTGTTAATGGTTTGTATGCATACGGTGTTCCAGCTTGGGGCAATTGTTGCCAAAGAAACTACGATGCCAATTACGATATTTCGGCACCTTATGCCGCTGTGCAAGTAAAGGTTGAAGAAAAATTAATCATCGATGCTAGTATTCGTCATGATATGGGTAAAGCACGCGGAACTTATGCGGGTTCAACGCAAGCAACCAACTTAGATGTAGATAACAACGGAACTATTGAAGGACCAGAGGCGAGTGTGTCGGTGGTTGATAATGCCAATAGAAATCCAATCAATTACGATTACAACTATACTTCATTCTCATTGGGAGCTAACTATTTGTTGACTGATGCGCAGTCTGTTTTTGGGCGCTTTAGCCGAGGAGGTAGAGCCAATGCAGATCGTTTGTTGTTTGGGCCTAACGTTTTACCTTCTGGAGAAGCCGTTGCCGGATTAAGTGCCGATATGGTCAACCAACTTGAAGTAGGATACAAAAGAAGAGGGCAAAACTATGCCATTTTTGCGACCGCATTTTTTGCAGGTGTAGCTGAGCAAAACTGGGATTTTGGTGGAGTTGGTGGTGGCATCAGACAAATCCAAAGAAAATACAATTCGATGGGATTGGAGTTGGAAGGAAATGTGAAAGTAAAAGATTTCTATGTTAATGGAAACGTAACCTATACCAAAGCAGAGATTAAAGATGATGTTATTACGCCAACCTTAAACGGAAACAAGCCTCGCCGTCAAGCTGATTTTATCTTTAGCGTTATTCCTGCCTACAAATTTGGTGGAAAGAAGCAACATAATGTTGGTTTTTCTGCCATTGGAACAACCGATTCGTATGCGCAAGACGATAACAAGTTAGTGATGCCAGGGTATGTGTATTTTAATCCGTTTTTGAGTATTGAATTAACCAAAGGTTTGTCGGCTGCCATCAACGTAAACAACGTATTTGATACTATCGGTATCACAGAAGTTGAAGAAGGAAGCATTACCGAAAACCAAGACAATATCGTGAGAGCTAGATCAATCAATGGAAGAACAACATCATTGACTCTTGCGTACCGATTTTAAAAAAGAGTTTCATGTTTAATTTGTGCAATTCCTATATCAGTCACTGCTGATATGGGAATTGTTTTTAAAAAATTAACTAATTTTACCTGTAACGATAATTACCTCAGTCACCATGAAAAAGTTCTTTTTCACTTTTCTTCTCACCATGTGTTTGTATTCGGTTAGTTGGAGTCAAGAAAAACAACCAGCTGCAACCCAAAAAGTAATGGTTGTTTACGGGAGTGACGATTGCCATCATTGTATAGATACCAAAACTTTTTTGAAAGAAAATAAAATTGAATTTATCTTCTATGATATCGATAAAAACCCCGAAGCACTCAAAGAAATGTTGGGCAAATTAAGAGCTGCCGGAATTAGTACCTCTAATCTCGGGATTCCAGTAATTGACAAACAAGGAGTTGTTTTTACAAACAATGGTGTTTTTGAAGAATTCCTCAAAAAATTAAAATAGCATGAAACGACCGAACCTTAGTTTTTGGCAAATCATCAATATGAATGTGGGGTTTTTCGGAATCCAATACAGTTTTGGCTTGCAACAAAGTGCGGTAAATCCAATTTATGATTTTTTGGGAGCTAATCCCGATGAACTTCCATTGTTGAATCTGGCTGGCCCTTTAACCGGATTGTTGATTCAACCCATTATTGGAGCTATGAGTGACAAAACCTGGTTGCCCAAACTAGGAGGCCGACGCAAACCGTATTTTTTTATAGGTGCTTTAATTTGTAGTTTGGCTTTATTGCTGTTTCCTTTCAGTAGTTCACTTTGGATGGCCGCTGGTTTACTCTGGATTTTAGATGCTGGAAATAACACTGCAATGGAACCTTATCGTGCCTTTATTGCAGATAAATTAGACGATTCGCAACAAGCTACGGGTTTCCAAGCGCAAAGTTTCTTTACGGGTCTTGGACAAACTCTGGCAAATGTTTCGCTATTTATTTTCCCAATGATTTTTGTCGGAACTACAGGCAAATTGCCCACTTGGGTTTTTGCTTCGTTCTTTCTCGGTGCGGTGTGCTCCGTTGTATCGGTTTGGTGGAGTTCGCACACTACCAAAGAAATTCCTCCCAGTGACGAAGAGTTGCAAATAATTAAAAATGAAAGTACTACTATATTAACTCCTTTTATAGATATAGCAAAAGCAGTAGTCAATATGCCAAAAGTAATGTGGCAACTGGCTTTGGTGTATTTGTTTCAATGGTATGCTTTATTTTGTTATTGGCAAAATTCATCCAAGAGTATTGCACTTTCGGTTTGGGATGCCACGCCCAAAAGCAATCCAAAATTGTATGAAGAAGCCGTTGCATGGACAGGATTGGTAAATGGGTGGTACAATGTAGTTACTTTTCTAACAGCTTTCGGATTGGCTCTTTTAGCCCGAAAGTATTCCCCCAAATACGTTCATTTTGCTTGTTTGTTTTTAGCCGCTATTGGATTTTTGATTTTTCCACACATCCAAAATAAATATTTGCTTTTCCCAGCTATCACTGGGTTTGGAATCGGTTGGGCAAGTATGATGGGTATTCCGTACCTCATGGTGGTAGCCAATATACCCAAAGAGCGGTATGGTGTTTACATGGGCATTATCAATATGATGATTGTTATTCCGATGTTTATCCAAACGCTTTCTTTTGGTTACATCATGAAAAATTTCTTGAATAATGATGCTCGCAACGCCATTACGTTTGCAGGTATTTTATTGCTATTGAGCGCTACTTGTACGCTTTTTATTCGGGTTTCCAACAAAAAACAAATTAGTGTAGAATAATATGTATGCAAAAGCCATCGAATTATTGTACAAAGTGAGTACTCCCAGTGGGTTTTTAGCTAGTGCCGAAAACACTACCAATTACCAACGCATTTGGGCACGTGATGGCGTGATTTGTGGCTTGGCTGCCTTGGCTTCCCAAGATGAACAACTAATCACAACATTCAAGGAAACTCTAAAAACCCTAGCAAAGTACCAACACCAAAACGGAACAATTCCTTCTAATGTTATGGTGTCAGGAGCTACAAATGAAGTCAGTTATGGAGGATTGGCAGGCAGAGTAGATGCGGTGACTTGGTTTGTTATTGGTATTTGTCAGTATGCTTACCATACTAACGATGCCGATTTTGTTCGTCAATTTGAACCCAATATAGAAAAGTGTTTGTCGCTATTGGAAGCATGGGAATTCAACAACAAGCATTTGCTTTATGTGCCGCTATCAGGCAATTGGGCCGATGAATACATCACAGATGGGTATGTTTTATACGACCAGTTGTTGCGAATATGGGCTTTGAAAAGTTACAACTACTTTGCGCAAAGCGACACTATAACCAATAAGGTGGCTGCTATTGTTCACCAAGTTGAAGTGAATTTTTTACCCCATTCAGTTGGTGAAAAATACCACGAGCGCGCATATAACGAGTTTCAATTTGGTGATTTTATGCCCTGCTCGTTTTCGCCTTGTGGATACAAAACACAATTTGATGCTTTTGCTAATGCTTTAGCATTGCTATTGAATATAGGGGAAGCTCATTTTCAAAATAAAGTAATCGCTTATGCTATTGCACTGGCAAACGAAACCAAAATGGGATTGTTGCCTGCCTTTTGGCCTCCTGTTTTTCCTGAGGATGCAGATTGGCATTTACTCAACAACAATTGCAAATATGAGTTTCGAAATTATCCTTTTGAATTTCACAATGGCGGAAGTTGGCCTATGGTGAATGGTTTTTTTGGTTTGGCTTTGGCATCCAAAAAAGAGATACAAAAAGCTACAGATTTGTTAGAAAAAATCAACCAAGCCAATGCAAAAGCCAACCATTCCTTTTATGAAAATTTCAATACAGACACCACCGAAGTAAACGGAGTTTCCTTTTGCGCTTGGAGTGCAGCGGCAACTATTTTAGTTCATCAAACAGTATACAATAACTTTAAAATTCTAGTTTAGTTTGAAATCGATAGACATTATTTGCATCGGAGAAGTTTTGATTGATTTTATTGGTCACGAAGTAAATACTTCGATTAATCGAACCAAAGATTACCACCGTTTTTTGGGTGGTTCGCCCACCAATGTTGCTGTCAACGCCTCACGCTTAGGATTGCAATCGGTGTTGGTTGCTTCGTGCGGCCAAGACGGTTTGGGTGATTATGTGGTTCGCAAACTTAAAGCCAATAAGGTAGTTACCACGCACATTAGAAAGTCAGAAACGGCACCCACATCGGTTATTTTTGTTTCTAAATCAACCGATACCCCCGATTTTATTCCCTATCGACAAGCCGATTGCGAGATTTTTGAAGAACAATTGCCTGATGCCATTATTGCACAAGCTAAAATTTTTCACACAACTTGTTTTGCTCTGAGTAAGAATCCAGCCCGAGAAACCATCTTGCATCGGGCTCAAAAAGCCAAAGAGATGGGATTACAACTGAGTATCGATATTAATTTTTCGGAGCGTATTTGGTCCAATCGAGAAGAGGCCAAACAGGTTTTGAAACAATACGTTGCCAATGATCCGTTGGTGAAGTTGAGTGAAGACGATTGCTACCGCCTGTTTGCCGAATACAAAACGGAAGATTATATTTTCGATTATTTTCATAGTTTGGGTGCATCTACGATTTGTTTGACCAAAGGAAAAAATGGTGTGGCACTCTCGGATGTAAAGGAGGGTTTGTTTTTTCAAAAGGCATTTCATTTGGATGAAGTGAAGGACACAACGGGAGCAGGAGATGCATTTTGGACCGGATTTTTGTATGCTCAAATTGAAGGAAAAAGTTTGATGGATAGCATTTCGGTAGCCCAAAAATTAGCCACAATAAAACTTCAAAATGTGGGTAGATTACCCGATAATATTGATGTAAAAGATTTAATTCGTTAGGAAAAATTGTTTGAGTTAGTTAACAATTTGGAAGAGCTGTAGTTCGTCGCTACAGCTTTTTTTTATTTTATGGAGGAATTTTACAAAAGACGTTTTCTCATTAGCCCTGATTGAGTCACTGTTGGAGCTCTTGCCTTATCGTCAGCATAAGGCAAAGCGACTGACGAAAGCAGGAAAGACGAT
>CAZAJH010000017.1:0-15471 GCA_964485385.1 uncultured Flavobacterium sp. | reverse complement strand
TTACGCCGCACAACAGAACCAATTTGATTTTTCACTGCTGCGATTTGCTCAAATTATTGATGAACACGGACTTTCCAGAAAATCACAAGGTGCGTTTCATTATTTTGTTGATTGTTTTCGAAACAAAACCATTCTCAATGTATTCGGAAATCCAAACGTGCCACGTTCGTATATGCCCATTTCAATTTTGGTGCAAACAGTACATCATTGCATTAAGGCCAAAATTCTAGGCTCACATCAAGTAATTATGCCCGATTCGTATTCGGCTAATGATTTGATTATGGCGTTCCAAAAGTATATACCTAAACCAGAATCCGAGTTCAATTACGATGCTTCACGATTTGCATTTGAGTACTTTATACCTTCTTGTTCAGAAAGTTTTGTAACTTTACTTGCCGATTTTTCGTGCGAAACGACTTTTAAAAACTGTCTTTTAAATGAGGAAATATAATATTCTTGTAACTGGAGTTGGAGCCATCATTGGATACGGAATTATACAATCCTTGAGGAAAAGTACGCTCAATTTAAACATTGTAGCCATCGATATATACGATGATGCCTACGGAAAACATTGCGCGGATGTTTTTTATAAAGGTGTCCTAGCTTCAAGTTCGGACTATGTAAATTTTATCAATTCAATTGTTGAAAAAGAAAAAATTGATTTAATAATTCCTGGTATTGAACAAGATTTGTATGCGTTATTTCTTCAAAAGGATCAAATTGCAACCAAAATTGTAATGAATAACGAGCTGTGTATCCAACTATCAAAAGATAAATGGCTTACTTACAAGTATTTGAAAGAACATTCCTCAATTGATTTAATTCCCACTTTGATTCATGCCAGTTTTGAAGAATGCAAGCAGCAATTGGGATTGCCTTTTTTACTCAAACCGAAAAGTTCGTACGCTTCAAAAGGAATTCATCGCATCAACAACCCAAGAGAATTTGATTTTTACACAGAAGGTCAAGTAGATCACGTGCTTTTTCAGAAAATAATCGGAACAATGAACAGTGAATATACTGTTTCGGTGTTTGGCGATGGTGCAGGTGGTTTTTTTGATAGCATCATTTTGAAAAGAGAATTATCAGGTGAAGGCGCCACCAGCAAAGCCATAGTGGTTGAAAATGATACGATTAGAAATTATGTTACAGCATTAGTAACTGTACTAAAGCCCGTCGGTCCTACCAACATTCAAATCAGGTTAGAAGATCAGGTTGCTTATCTTTTAGAAATTAACCCACGAATATCCAGTGCTTGCTCGCTTCGAACGGCATTTGGTTACAACGAACCCGAGATGTGTGTGCATTATTTTTTGATGAACCAAAACCCCAAACCATCGGTTAAAAAGTTCGGCTCGGCGGTTCGATTTATAGATGATTATATTACGTATGCTCAATAAAATAGCCATCATTTCTGATATTCATAGTAACCTTCCCGCATTGGAATCGGTGCTTCACGACATCGACCAAAGAGGCATTTCCCAAATTTATTGCTTAGGTGACTTGGTCGGGTATTATTGTTTTTTTAATGAAGTTGTAGAAGTGATTAAAGAACGAAAAATCAATTGTTTGTTGGGAAATCACGACTTTGCTTTAATCAATAATCATGGTGTAATTGAACGTTCGAAAACGTGTACTAAAGTGCTCACATGGCAATTAGAACGAATGACTCAAGCGACAGCCGATTACTTGAAAACGCTTCAACCCTCGTTGGAAATTGATTTCGGCGGAAAAAAAATTCATTTGGTTCATGCGGGTTTGGTCGACCCTGTTGATGAATATATTTATGATGTGAACGAGGACTATTTAAAAAACAATAACTTTGCTAGTGATATTTTGATTTCGGGACACACTCATTTAATCGCCTACAAAAAATTTTACAGCGGAAAAACGTGGATCAATCCCGGTTCAGTAGGGCAACCACGCGATTTTAATAACAAAGCCTCTTATGCTATTTTAGATGAAGAAGGCCAAGTGGAAATGATTCGTGTGGCTTACCATTTTGAGCATACTATCAACGCAATGAAAGACTTCGGATTTGAAGCCTACATTAGCGAAGGATTAGCAACTGGAAAAAAAATCGGATACAATCCTTAAAAGCGAAGTTTCGGATTAATAAGTAAATAAAGTATTGATTAGTAATCAAAAAAGACATAAACATTCATTTTCTTGACAACGTAACATACCCTTTGGTAAATGCACAACACTATGATTCCGTTCAATAAACCTTATCTCACTGGAAAAGAAACTCATTACATTTACGATGCCGTAAATTCGGGTAAAATATCGGGAAATGGGAAATACACTCAGAAATGCCAACAGTTTTTTGAAGAAAAATACGGCTTCAAGAAAGTATTGTTAACTACTTCCTGTACGGATGCCTTAGAAATGTGCGCCATGTTGGCTAATATCGGTCCCGGCGATGAGGTTATTGTACCTAGTTTTACTTTTGTATCAACGGCTATTGCTTTTGTACGTCAAGGAGCGAAGATCGTTTTTGCTGATTCCTACAGTGATAATCCTAATATGGATGCTGAAAAGATTGAAAGTCTAATTACAGATAAAACTAAAGCTATCGTTCCCGTGCATTATGCAGGTGTTGCATGTGATATGGGAAAAATTATGGAATTGGCCCAGACTTATAATTTATGGGTTATTGAAGATGCGGCTCAAGCGATCGATAGTTATTATGTAGATCCCGATGGCAACCAGAAGGCGTTAGGAAGTATTGGTCATTTGGCTGCTTTTTCGTTTCATGAAACCAAAAATATTATTTCGGGCGAAGGCGGTATGTTGGCCATCAATGACGAGCAATTCATTCACAGAGCCGAAATTATTTGGGAAAAAGGAACCAATCGTGCCGAGTTTTTTAGAGGAGAAGTCAACAAATACGGCTGGGTAGATACGGGTTCATCTTTTCTTCCCTCCGAAGTCATTGCCGCTTTTCTTTGGGCACAAATAGAGAATATGCAAAACATTCAGGCCCAACGCAAATTGTTGTGGGAAACCTATCATTCGAATCTCCAATCGAGCGCTATTCAATTCCCAACTATTCCGAGTTATGCGACCAATAACGCACACATGTTTTACGTGGTTGCCCGCAGTTTGGAGCACCGTACTCAACTTATTAATGCCCTAAAAGACAAAGGTTTTCAGTCGGTGTTTCATTATATTTCACTGCATTCCAGTCCGTATTATCAAAGCAAACACGATGGTCGCACATTAGTCAATTCTGATCATTTTACCGATTGCTTACTCCGATTGCCCATGTTTTATGAACTTAGCCTCGAACATGTAAAATCAATAGCCGACTGTATCAATGAAAATTAGTTTAAATAAAGTTCTTACGATAGTAACTGCAGGTGTTTTTTTACTCATTGCACTATTGATTGTTAACTTTATAATGTATCCAATTGTGAGTGCTGATGCCGGAAGTTATTTGGCTGTTGCACGCGATTTTTATCAGGGAAAAACCTATTTTGTAGAAATCGGAACCATCTATAATCCTTTGGCTATAATCACCATTGGACTGCCCTTTTTGTTCGATACAGATCCAAATATTCGTTACCATATAGCACTCAATATTGGAATTATTTTGGTAGCAGGTTATTATTTTTACCAGCTTTCTACTTTTTTTCTCAAAAAGAAGGAATGGAATTACCTACTCACAGGTTTTTTTGTATTGTTGCTTTTGTATAACGATGGGCGATACGTAATTCTAGAGCCTTTGTCGCTTGTTTTTCAACTGTTAGCATTGATTTTTTACCTGAATTACCTGAAAACCCATTCCTTTTGGCGATTAGTGGTAGTTGGTATTGCTATTAGTTTGGCATTTTTGTCCAAACAATTTGGGTTGTTTATTGCGATTCCTATTGGTTTGTCTATGTTGATGAATAAAAGAGCTATACTTATTCAAATTGCCATGACTGCTCTAGGATTTGTGATACCTCTTGTTATTTTTTATCTTTTTATAAAAGGAAATTCGTTTACCATTGCCGATTTTATTCAAAGTATTTTAGGTAAAGGTTTTCCTATTGATAATGGCAACGGCACTGGATTGGAACTCGATTTCAAAACCAAACTGATGTTTTTATTGATTTTTGGAGCCACAAATTTATACCTGATTTTATTTCCCTTTTACCTCAATAGAGCGCTCAATACCAAGCATTTTGTCATGTTGTTGGTAGCCTTGTTTGCCTCTTTTTCTGTATTGTTTTTTGCATTTTACCAACATTATTTTATCTATGTAATTCCGTATTTTTTATTGCTTTTTGCTTTGATTATCGATCAAACTCATACGTACTTATTTCAATGGAAAGCGCTGGTGCTCGTTTCGCTTTCAATCGGATTGATAGCGTTTAGTGTGGTTTCTTCATTGAATACTAAACGACAAATTTACTATTCACAATTGCACTATGCACAACAATTAAACCAGTTACTTCCCCCAAATTCCAAAGTATATTTATCCGGAATAATGCCATCGTTCTACTATTGCAGTCAATTTCAATCCATAGATTCCAAAAAGGTTAGCTATGTTTTTTCCGGTTATTTATACACGACTACTATTGTACGTTATTTGGATAAAGGGGAGTATTTACTCGTTTCCAAAGACAGTTACAAGGCCTATCAAAAAGTAGTAGCTCATCTGAAAGTAAGTAAACATTATATTGCTAACGAAGCCGTATACCTTATTCAAAAAGAATAAATGATCCTTTTGAAACACTATTCATGATCGCAGTTTCTGTAATTATTCCCGTTTTTAATGCCGAAAAGCATTTGCCGAAAAGCATCAAGTCGCTTTTGCAGCAGTCCTTGTTGCAATGCGAATTTATTTTTATCAGCGATGGTTCTACAGATAACTCGGTTTCAATTATTTCTGATTATCAAAAATTGGATGATCGGATTCATCTGATTCATCAAGAAAATCAGGGTGTTTCTGCTGCGCGTAACAAAGGAATTCATCTAGCCAAAGGGGAATTTATAGGTTTCTTAGATGCCGATGATTATGTTGAAGATCACTTTTTTCAAACACTATATACTATCGCTTGTCAGGAAAAGGTTGATGTTGTTTCGTCACATTTTTATAAAGAATACAAAGCAGTTAGTGAAGTAGTAAAACCAAAGCAGCCTTTGAATAAGCGACTTGATAAAGACTTTATTCAACAAAATATCATTCCGCAGTTCATCCAAGGTAGCTCACTTAATTCGTGTTGGAATAAGTTGTACAAAGCGTCTTTAGTCAAGAATATTCCATTTCCTGTAGGCGTTCCTTTGGGTGAAGACGGAATTTTTAATTTGCAAGTTTTCAACCAAGCAGATGCTATTTTTTTTGCTGATTATTGCGGCTATCATTACATTGAAGTAGAGGGAAGTGCTACGCGCAATGCAGCTCAAAAAGATTACTTTAAGCGAGCTTTAGAGGTGTATGCATTCGATTACCAAAAACTAATTTCTTTCCCTTTGGATGAACATAAGGTCAACCAATGGAAATCGGTGCGGTTGCTCGATAGTGTTATTTCGTATATCCACGTCTATTTGCAACCTTCATCGGGACTTTCTTTTTTGCAACGAGTACACTACGTGAAGCGAATGATAATGCATCCAATAGTGCAACAATCGGTACGTAATTATTTTGAAGAAATCCGTTTGGGAAAATCCAAATACCAACAAATTGTCCTAAATTGCATTCGAAATCAATCTCTTATTAAGCTAATTTTGATGCACCAATACAGTCAATTCCGTAATAGTTAATGTATGAAATTGCCACTGACAGCAAGTTATTGCCACTAGCCCAACAAATATAAGCGATGCACTATAGGAACGCTAAAAAAAATGAATTTTACAAATATGAAAATTTTGATGTTTTATCATGGTGGAAGTAAAAACCGAGGATGTGAAGCAATCGTTCGTTCGGGAATTCCTATTATTCAGAAATACATTCCCAATGCTCAAGTAAGTTTAGCTTCGCTCGATCCGGATTCGGATGTAATTATTCCGGGTTTGCATAAAATACATGATGTGCGACGAACATACATTAAAAAATTCACTTTGCAATGGTTGCGCAGTGCGTATTCGGTTAAAGTGTTAAAGAACGACAATTACACGCACCGCTTTGAAAACCGAAAATTACTCGATTTGATTCCACACTACGATGTATTTCTCTCCATCGGTGGCGATAATTATTGTTATGGTGAGCAACCTTGGTTGTACGAGGTGGATCGTTGCATCAAAAAAGCGGGAAAAAAATTAGTGCTTTGGGGCGCATCAATTGGAGCAGAAGATTTGACCGCTACTAAAATAGCCGATTTGAAATCGTTAGATTTATTGTTGGTGCGCGAAACCTACACCCAAAAGGCACTTGAAAGTAAAGGAATTGCCAATGTAAAATTGTGTGCCGATGGTGCATTTACGATGGACAAAGAAGAATTGGCTTTGCCCGATGGTTGGCAAAACGGAAATACCATCGGTTTTAATTACAGTCCGTTGGTATACAAACGAAATCCGGAATCAGTGACTGCTGCCAAAAAATTAGTGCAACATATTTTAGATACCACCAACTCGGCTGTTTGCCTCACACCACATGTAATGATTTCGGGCAACGATGACTACGAAACGTTGTTGCATTTTTACGATGAATTTAAAAAAACAGGTCGCGTTATTTTATTGCCAAATACTTTAAATGCGATTCAATACAAAGGTTATATTTCACGTATGCGAATGTTCATAGGCGCACGCACGCACGCAACAATTGCAGCTTATTCGTATGCTGTTCCCACGATGGTGTTGGGCTATAGCGTTAAATCGAAAGGAATTGCGTTTGACATTTTTGGTGAGGAAAAATTAGTGTTGAGTATTTCCGAAATTTCCGATGCCGAAAAGTTAATTGCCAAATTTGAGGAAATGAAAAACGAAGAACTCGGTTTGCAAACTAGTTTGAAAACCAAAATTCCACAAATCAAAGAAATGGCAAACAAAGCAGGAGAATATTTAGCTGAATTAGTCAAAAAATAACCCATACAACAGTAGTTAAATGAAGAAAAAAATACTCTTCATCATGCCTTCGCTCGATTCGGGTGGAGGCGAAAAAAGCTTGGTCAATTTGCTTTCTACTCTAGATTATCAGCACTATGAAGTAGAACTCAGGTTATTTGCTCGAAGAGGTTTGTTTCTTGATTTGGTGCCCAAAGAAGTCAAGATTACCGAAATTTCAGGCGATTATTTGTTTTTTTCTAAAGGATTCCTGCCGTCCATACTTTATTTCCTTCTTCGATTGAAATTGGCTTTGGTGTTTCATCGTTTTGCTTTTTTAATAAAAAATAGTTGGATAAAAAACAAAGCTGTTGCCGAACAACAAACATGGAAAAACAAGGCAACGGCTATTCCCCAAGACCAAAATCACTACGATGCAGCTGTAGCATTCATCGAAAAATCATCGATTTATTATTTGGTGGATAAAATAAAAGCCAAGCAAAAAATAGGATGGATTCACACCAATTATTCGAGCTCAGGTTTGTATGCCGACTTTGATCGAAATTTCTTTTCACAACTCGATTATTTGGTTACGGTTTCGCCCGAGTGCAGGCAGAGTTTATGGGATTGTTTTCCTGAAATTCACTCCAAAATCAAAGTCATTCACAACATCGTTTCGCCCAAAACAGTGCAAGAACTAGCCTTGCAAAAAATTGAGGATTCTGTTTTTCAAACAGGTAAAAAAACCATTGTAACAGTTGCGCGTTTGAGCCGAGAAAAAGGTATTGACATAGCAGCTGAAGCATGTAAAATAGTAGTCCAACAGCATCCTGATTTAAAATGGTATGTTATTGGTGATGGCAATGAGAGAAACTCGTTACACGATTTTATTCGACAAAATCAATTGGAAAGCAATCTGGTTCTCTTGGGCTTGCGAGCCAATCCGTATCCCTATGTCAAGCAAGCTACGCTTTACGTACAGCCGTCTCGATACGAAGGCAAATCTATCGCTATTGATGAAGCAAAAATACTAGCTAAACCTATTATTGTAACTGATTTTACAACTGCAAAAGATCAAATCCAACACCAAGTCAATGGTATAATTTCGGGTAATAATGCCCAACAATTGGCAAGCGATATTCTCCTAGTTTTGAACGATACCAACCTACAAAATAAATTATCCTTACATTTGACTCAAGAATGGAATGATACGAGTGCAGTAGAGATTAATCAATTTTATTCGTTGTTGAATGGCTAAAAAATTACTTTTTGTAATCAATAATTTGCATTGCGGTGGTGCTGAAAATTCGCTCATTTCATTGCTTCAACAGCTTGACTACTCAGACTATCAAGTTGATTTGTTGTTGTTCCAAAAAGAAGGTTTTTTTCTGAGAAATGTACCACAACCTGTTCGCATTTTAGGACCAATTGATGAGTTTGCCTATTTTGATGGTTCTTTTACCAAAGCTATTCTCAAAGCTTTTTTTCGCTTGCGTTTTGATATTATATTAGCCAAATTCAAATTTTTATCACTCAAGAAAATCGTTAATCCAGCCGAACGCGAACAACGATTTTGGTACTATTTAAAAATTTGTCTCCCCAAACTAAAAGGCGATTATGACGTGGCGATTGGATTTTTAGAGAAAACGCCCAACTATTACGTAATGGATAAGGTAAGTGCCAAAAGGAAAATGGGTTTTATTCGCACGGATTACGAAGCTTTGGGAATGATTCCTTCGCTAGACGAACCATATTTTGAAAAGATGGATTGCATTTTGGCCAATTCAACCCATGCCGAAAGTTCGCTCAAGAAGCTATTTCCGCATTTCGGTAATAAAATAAAAGTCGTGGAAAACTTTTTTTCACCCGAAACCTTGCACGCCATGGCGGATGAAAAAATTACTATTGCAAAAGGTGATATAACGTTGGTTTCTGTTGGCCGATTACATCCCGCCAAGGGTTATGATATGGCTATTGAAGCTTGTAAAATCATCAAAGAAAAAGGGATTGATATCAAATGGTATGTAATTGGAGAAGGGGGCGAACGGCCCGAATTGGAACGGTTGATTAAAGCACATCAAGTTCAAAATCAGTTCATTTTAGTAGGTTTGAAAGCCAATCCACATCCGTACATCAAAGCCGCTGATTTGTATGTGCAAACCTCGCGTTTTGAAGGAAAATCGCGCGCTATCGAGGAAGCCAAAATTCACCAAAAACCAATCCTCATCACGAATTATCCTTCGGCCAACGATCAAATTCAACATTTGCAAAATGGTTATATTGTGGATATGAATGCCGAAGCAATTGCGGAGGGAATTTTATATTTGCACCACCAGAATGAAGTAAAAATCAAATTAATTAGTAATTTGCAAAACACTTTGATAGACAACCAACAACAATTGCAGGTTTTCTATGCATTAGTGGACTAAACCCGAGAAAAGTTATGCTGTTTAACTCCATCAATTTTGCCCTATTTTTACCCATCGTTTTCTTTTTGTATTGGTTTGTAGCCAACAAAAACTACAAACACCAAAACATTTTATTGTTGGTAGCTAGCTATTTCTTTTATGCTTGCTGGGATTATCGGTTCATGTTTTTGTTGCTATTCTCAACCTTTTTAGATTATTTTACCGGATTGAAAATGTATGATGCCAAAAGTAGTTTTGGAAAAAAGTTCTGGTTTTGGTTGAGTATTGGAGTCAATTTAGGTTTTTTAGGTTTTTTTAAATACTACAACTTTTTTGCAGCCTCTTTTGCAGATGCACTGGCCAATTTTGGTATCCACGTTGATGTTTGGATGCTCAATGTGATTCTTCCTGTTGGGATTTCGTTCTACACATTTCATGGTTTGTCGTACGTAATTGACATTTATTACGACAAAATCAAACCCGAACGCAACTTTGTAGATTATGCTGTTTTTGTAAGCTTTTTCCCGTTGTTGGTCGCTGGTCCTATCGAACGAGCCACGCATTTGTTGCCCCAAATTCAAAAAGAACGAAAATTTAATTATACAGCCGCCATCGATGGTTTGCGCCAGATTTTGTGGGGTTTGTTTAAGAAAATTGTGATTGCCGATAATTGCGCCGAATACGCCAACCTCATTTTTAACGACTCGGCCCATCAATCGGGGAGCAATTTGGTTTTGGGAGCCTTGTTTTTTACCTTCCAAATTTACTGTGATTTTTCGGGTTATTCCGACATCGCTTTGGGAACAGCTCGACTATTTGGAGTAGAACTCTTACGTAATTTTGCTTTCCCCTATTTCTCGCGTGACATAGCCGAATTTTGGCGTCGTTGGCATATTTCCCTCTCAACATGGTTCCGCGATTATTTATATATTCCACTCGGAGGAAGTAAAGGCGGTACCTGGATGAAAGTACGCAATACCTTTATCATTTTTCTGGTCAGTGGTTTTTGGCATGGCGCCAATTGGACGTTCATTGCATGGGGATTTTTAAATGCCTTGTACTTTTTGCCTTTACTATTAGCCAATAAAAATCGCAATAATATTGGTATCGTGGCCGAAGGCAAATTGTTGCCCAACGTGCGCGAACTATTCAGCATCGGAATTACATTTCTACTTACGGTTTTTGCGTGGATTTTCTTCCGTGCCAACAACATGACACACGCGTTGAGTTACATCAAAGGTATTTTTACCAAATCGTTGTTGACAATCCCAACGGTTTTGCCTTATTCGATTTTTGGGTTGCTCTTGTTTTTTATAATCATCGAATGGCTGGGCAGAGAAAACCAATATGCCTTACAGCGTTTCGGATTAAAATGGCCCAAAGCACTTCGCCTTTCGTTTTACTATTTACTTATCATCTTGATTTTTGCCTTTATGGGAAAAGAGCAAGAGTTTATCTATTTCCAATTCTAAAAGATGAAGCAGTTTTTGTATAAATCGTTGTGGTTTTTGTTGCCTGTGATCGTAATTTTCACAGCCATAGAAATCTACATTCGAAATACTGAAAATTCTTTCATCACCAAAGCAAGGTATTTCCAAAAAAATAAAGAGCAGATTGAGGTATTAGTCTTGGGTTCGTCGCATAATCAAAACGGGGTCAATCCAGAGTTTTTTAGAAGCAAAACGGCAAATTTGTCATATGGTTCACAGGATATTCAAATTGATTCAGCGTTGTTTTTTTCGAATGTCAAACAAATGAAAAACCTCAAAAAAGTGATTTTCGAAATGGATTACCACCGTATGGATATTCAAAACGAACCTACATTTTACCGTTTTCCGTGGTATTATTTGTATTATGGTGTGGAAGTACAACCCGTGAAATTCGTCAATAAAATTTCGCTGTATGCTTCCAATACCGATTTTTTTAATAACATCATTCTCGATCAATTGAAGAGTAATTATAAACCCCAAGTAATCAACCAATACGGATTTGTAGAAGCCAATTACGCCAATGATTTTTTGGATTTAAATTATGATGAAGCCAAAATTGAGGCCACAGCAAAAGAGCGGCTGCAGTCGCGCCACAAAGAAGTTTCTGTATCCAATTTCAACCGCAACAAAAGCCGAATTCAATCGATGATAGCCTATTGCAAAGTCCATAAAATTGAACTCTACTTTTTCTCATCGCCTTTGTACAAAACGTATATCGAAAATAAGATTTTGACCAAAGATCAAAAGGTAAAAAAATACATTCAAGAGCTTGTTAATCAGGAAAATATAAAATATTTTGATTTTGAAAATGATAGCCGATTTGGTTTAAAAGATTTCAGTAACGACGATCATTTGAATGCCAAAGGAGCCGAAAAATATTCGAAACTAATCGATTCTATTATTCACCCATGAAACGCTTTTTAAAACGAATTTTTGTGTTTGTAATTCCGATGCTAGTGATAGCCATTGGCGTTTCGTTTGGTGCCAAAAGCGCGATTAACGCTAAACCTGTTTTTCAATTACCCAAGACCACAAATGCATTGATTTTGGGCCATTCACAACCCGAATGTGCTTTTAATGATTCGCTGATTTCCAATACCAAAAATATGGCCCAAGGTGGCGAGGCTTATTTTTATACGTATCAGAAAATCAAGAAGTTGTTGCCCGATAATCCACAAATTAAAACGGTGTACCTTTCGTTTTCCAACAACCAAATTGAACCGCGCATGGACGAGTGGACCTACGACGACGAACATGTGAGCAATTATTTTCCAAAATATGCGGCTCAATTAGATGCTGACGATTATGCACTGTTGTTGCAATACAATTACAAAGCGGTTTTGTCGGGTGAGATCAAAGCCATCAAAAACAATCTTTCTTTTTTGATCAAAGGCGAAAACAATTTTTTAGCCCACAACAATTGGGGCGGTTATTTGTATTTGAAAAGAAATAAATTAGACTCAATCATCAAAGTCAATTACATCAATACAATTAAAAAAGAATTTTCTGCCGCGGTTTCCACTATCAATGTGCACTACCTCGAAAAAATAGTAGCCTTTTGTCAGCAACAGAACGTAAAACTTGTTTTTTACCGAACGCCGGTGCATCCAATTTTATTTGAAGCCTACAACGAACCGAAGTTTCAAAACCTTAGAAAGCAAAAATTTAATCAAATTCCTTTTTTAGATTTTCACGATTTTAAGTTGACAAATGACGAAATGGGCGATTTTGATCATCTAAATTACAAAGGAGCGAGGAAGTTCTCCCATTATTTTGATAATTTTATTAAGAAAACTGAAAAAGGAAACTTTCATCGCAAATTTAGAAGCTAAAAGCTGATTGCTAAAAGCTAATAGCTAACCACTAATCGCAAAAAAATGGCACTACTAATCCTACTCTTTTTAATCATCTTCCTCATCGATTGGATCCCGCAATTCAATACCTGGAAAAGTCGTATTAAAATCGGCCAATTTCAAAGTCAAGAGGATTGGAAAAATAAAGTGTTGGAAGTATCAAAAAAATGGTTGTTCCAAACGCCGACCATCACGGTTACCGATAATTCGAGGTTGATTGTTATTGATATTCTGAAAGGCAATTACAAAAAAAATGCCATTCAGCATTGGCAAGAAGCCGCGTTGTTGTTGGGTTTGATTGAAGAATATACATCGTCAAAAAGCGAAACCACCAAAGTCATCATCACCACTTATTTAGATTCCAAGTTGGATGCTAGTGGCAATTGGAAAGCACTTCCCACCGAAATGGATAGTGTCATTTTGGGCTATGCTTTGCTTTCCATTCCATGGTTGGATTTGACTAAGTACAAGCCTGCTTTTGATAGCTTATACCAATTGATTTTAAGTTTGAAAGGCGATGATGGAACTGTTGCGTATAAAAAACACAGTAAGCATTTTCGGTATGTAGACACGATTGGATTCATTTGTCCGTTTTTGGTGGAATACGGAGTCAAATTCAATCAAAATGAAGCCATTGATTTGGCGGTTTTGCAGATTACAGAGTTCAATAAATACGCCTTATTGAACCAGACTTTTATTCCGTGTCACACTTACAATTTAGAAACCAAATTACCCGTCGGATTATTCGGTTGGGGAAGAGGTTTAGGTTGGTACGCGATTGGTTTAATAGATGCTTGGAAAGCATTGCCAGATGATCATTTGGCCAAAAAGCAATGGGAAGACAATGTGGTTCAATTGGCCCGAATGGCGATGCAATTCCAACAAAAAAATGGCGGTTGGCATTGGCTTATTACCCATAAATCGTCGCAATTCGATTCATCAACGGCGGCTACTTTAGCGTGGTTTTTGGCGAATGCTGCAACTATTGAATCGATTTCTAGTGAATGTAAAAACGCTACAGAAAATGCTTTAAGTTATTTGCAAAAAGTTACCCGACGCAATGGTGCTATCGATTTCTCGCAAGGCGATACCAAAGGCATTGGCATTCATTCACAACGATTTGATATATTGCCCTTTACGCAAGGATTTGTTTTGAGAACAATTAATTGGAAAGCATGAATTTAATCCTACTTTTTTTAAGAAATCGAAAGTTCATTTCTATCATTAATTTGATGGCTAATTTTTTTATTCATGGAGACCGTTCCTCTAATTCTTTGATTGTAGCTACCAGTAAAATGACGATTGCCAAACAAAAATCTTCCAAAATCAACATTCAAAACGGTTATCTTTTTCTCAATAAATCCATGCGTGTCAAGGAGCCATTTTTGGGCATGTTAGAAATGGGTGAAAATGCCGAAATCAATGTTCAAAATACGTTTTCGATTCATTCAGGTTGTCATATTATTGTTTTAAAAAACGCCAAACTCAATTTGGGTTCAGGTTACATCAATCGAAATGTCAAGATTCGTTGTTATCCAGAAATTTCTATTGGGAATGATGTGGCGATTTCTGAAAATGTAACCATTTGGGACAGCGATGCCCATCAAATTATGAGGAAAGAAAAACAAATGACACAACCGATTTCAATTGGAAATCACGTTTGGATAGGAACTAATGCGACTATTTTGAAAGGAGTAACAATAGGAGATGGTGCTATTATAGCGGCAGGCTCCGTTGTTACAAAGGATATTCCTGCAGGATGTTTGGCTGCTGGCGTTCCTGCCAAAGTGATCAAAGAAAATATGCAATGGAAGTAAATGAATACTAACTCCCGACTTACCAACTCCATTAAAAACATTTCTTTCGGATTGATTGCTCAAATCATTCAGATGGTTTTGGGATTTGTCAGTCGAACCATTTTTATCAAATACCTAGCGGTTGAATACCTTGGTGTTAATGGTTTGTTTAGTAACATTCTTTCACTTTTATCATTAACAGAACTGGGTATTACAAGTGCTATTTTGTATTCGTTATACAAACCTTTGGCCGAAAAAGACGAGAAAAAACTGGCAGCACTAATCAATTTCTGTTCCAAGATTTACAGAAATATAGCTTTAATTATTGGTGGTTTGGGTTTGATTTTAGTGCCTTTTTTACATCAAATTGTTGAAAATCCACCATCGCAACTCAGAAACGATTTGGTATTGATTTACCTATTGTTTTTGTTCAACACTGTTTCCTCATATTTTTGGCAATACAAAGCGAGTTTGTTGCATGCAGATCAAAAAAGCTACGAAGTTTCTAAGAACAACATTCTTTTTTTTATTCTTCAAAACACGTTACAAATTCTGTCTTTGGTGTTGTTTCAGAATTTTATTTTGTATTTAGTTATTCAATCGGTCATGCAACTTTCAGGAAATATCATGATTTCTCGAAAAGTAAGTATTTTATATCCTTTTTTAAAAGAGCATAAATCGGAAACCATCGATGCCGAAACTAAAGCCAAAATTTATTCGAATGTAAAATCAGTTGGAATTTGGAAAATTAGTGGTTTGTTGGTCAATAGCACCCACAATATTATCTTAAACTATTTTTCAGGCTTGGTTATGGTTGGATTACTGTCCAACTACAACTTGCTCATAGGGTTAGCCTCGGGTGTAATCATGCAGGTTTTTGCCAATATTCGCGGCAGTATTGCACACATCAATGTTACCGAAAGTCATGAAAAGAAGATATCCACTTTTAATACAG
>CAZAJH010000016.1:0-15511 GCA_964485385.1 uncultured Flavobacterium sp. | reverse complement strand
CATGCCACTCAATAGTACGTTGATTCGAGGGGCGCAGAGTTTGTTTGGGGTTAAAGCACAACTTCAGTTTGGAAAAACAACTGTAACAGGGGTTTTTTCTGAACAAAAATCGCAAACCAGAAGCGTCACAGCTCAAGGAGGCGGAACCATTCAAGATTTTGAAATCTTTGCTTTAGACTACGATTCAGATCGACACTTTTTCTTGTCACAGTATTTTAGAAATAAATACGATGAGGCACTCAAAAACTATCCTTTCATTAACAGTCGAGTGCAAATAACACGTATTGATGTGTGGGTAACCAACAGACAAAATCGTGTTAGCACCACGGGAAATAATTTAAGAAATATTATAGGTATTCAAGATTTGGGAGAAGCCCAGCTAACCGAGGGTTCCTCACTTACGCCAATTCCAGACAACCTAGTTGTAGCAATAAATCCAGTTCCAGGAAACTTTTTTGTTACGCCATCAAACACGCCTTCGGACAATGGCAATAACTTGTATGATCCAGAATTGATAGGCACAACAGGTTTATTAAATAGCAATATTCGTGAAATTATTACCTCAAGTCAGGGATTTAACAATACTGTTTCAGAGGGAATCGATTTCTCTAAATTAGAAAACGCACGAAAATTAACTCCGAACGAGTTTACCTATCATCCGCAGTTGGGATACATCTCTCTGCAACAGCGATTGGCTAATGACGAGGTTTTAGCCGTTGCGTACGAATACACCATGGGCGATCAGGTGTATCAAGTGGGAGAGTTTGGAACAGATGGTTCTGAGGCAACAGTTGTAAACAATGGGGTTCCACAAACCCAAACATTAGTTTTAAAGATGCTAAAAAGCAATTTAACAACGGTAGAAAAACCAATTTGGAATCTGATGATGAAAAATATTTATCAAATTCCAGGTGGGTTTCAGTTGCAACAAGAGGATTTTAGATTCAATATCTTGTACACAGACCCATCGCCAATCAATTATATTAGTCCAGCTAATGATGCCTCTCCTTTCCCAAACCCAACTCCAGGTTTCAATACAGATCAAATTACCAACACTCCGTTATTAAAAGTTTTTAATATTGACCGATTGAACTTCAATAACGATCCACAAGATGGTGGAGATGGTTTTTTTGATTTTATTCCAGGACTAACCGTTGACCAACAAAATGGCCGATTAATCTTTACTTCAGTTGAGCCTTTTGGAAAAATGCTGTTTGAAAAGCTACGAAATAATCCAGGTGAGAATTACTTTGGAGACGAATCTACATTGGATTACAACGACAATCAACGCAAGTATGTTTATACTTCCTTATACCGAAGTACTCAGGCTTTTGCTTTGCAACAAGCCCAAAAAAATAAATTTCAACTTCGAGGAAGGTTTAAATCAGCTGGTGGAGAGGGAATTCCTATTGGGGCCTACAACGTTCCTAGAGGTTCTGTAGTTGTTACCGCTGGTGGAAGAGTTTTGGTAGAAGGAGTTGATTACAGTGTAAACTATCAGGCAGGAAGAGTTCAAATTTTAGATCCTTCGCTGCAGGCTTCCAATACACCTATCGAGGTTTCTGTGGAAAACAACTCTGTCTTTGGGCAACAAACTCGTCGTTTCTTTGGTGTAAATGTTGAGCATAAGTTTTCTGAAAAATTTGTGATAGGAGGAACTTTCCTCAAAATGACAGAAAGACCTTTTACACAGAAGTCAAATTACGGACAAGAGTCGGTGAATAACTCCATTTTTGGTTTTAATTTGAATTATTCAACCGAGGTTCCTTTTTTAACCAGAATGGTAAATAAATTACCAAATATAGATACCGATGTGCCTTCTAACTTTTCGATTAGAGGAGAAATTGCATACTTAAAACCCGATACTCCAAAAGCCGATCAGTTTGAAGGAGAATCAACAATTTACATAGATGATTTTGAAGGTTCACAAAGTAATCTTGATATGCGCTCACCTTTGTCGTGGTCTTTGTCATCCACTCCTGTTTTTGCAGACACGGGCGTTTTAAACCCTGATTACGATGATTTCGGTGGAGCAGATAATACCACGCTGGCATACAATTACAAAAGAGCTAAATTGTCATGGTATACTATTGACCCAACATTTTACACAGAAGCTCAGTCAGGAATCTCGCAGGAAGACTTAGAGTTAAACAAAACCAGAAGAATCTTTAATGCAGAGTTGTTTCCTCAACTTGAATTAGTGCAAGGTCAATCAACAGTTGTTAATACGTTTGATTTAACATATTATCCCCAAGAAAGAGGGCCTTACAATTTTAATCCAGTTGCCGCTGGAAATAACCTTTTGCCCAATCCAGGAGACAATTTTGGTGGAATAACCAGAGCTTTGAATTCAACTAATTTTGAACAATCGAATGTAGAGTACATTCAGTTTTGGTTGTTAGACCCTTACATCGATACAGATGCTAATTTGGCTGTTCCAGGCGCAGTTGCTGATGGAAATAATCGTGGTAGAATCTATTTTAATTTAGGTGAAATATCAGAAGATGTGCTGAGTGATGGGGCTAAATTATACGAAAATGGAATGCCTGATGCAACGGGAGCTCAACCTGTGATTAATACGCAATGGGGAAAACAACCAGCCTCTACAGCTCTTATCTATGCCTTTGATTCTGATGCCGCAAACAGATCTGTTCAGGATGTTGGTTTTGATGGACTCAATGACGCTGAGGAAGCTGCCAAATACCCACAGTTTGCCTCCAGTCCAGATCCTGCGGGAGATAATTATCAATACTTTTTACAAGCGGGTGGCAGCGATGTAACCGCTCGTTACAAAAACTACAACAACGTTCAAGGAAATTCACCAGTAGAGGTAACAGATGCCAACAGAGGTTCAACCACTTTACCTGATGTTGAGGACGTTAATAGAGATTATACGATGACTACAACAAATGCTTATTTTGAGTATTTTGTTGATGTAAATCCCAATATTTCCAATCCAGCAAGTGTAGGAACCAACTTTATTACCGATATACGAATTGTAGATGTTCCCAATGCTGAACCACCAGTGAAGGCAAGATGGGTACAGTTTAAGATTCCGATTGCCAATCCTCAGCGATCAGCAGGAGGAATAACCGATTTCAGATCGATTCGCTTTTTAAGAATGTTTGTAACTGGATTTACACAGCCTATTACCTTGCGTTTTGGTTCATTAGATTTGGTTCGTGGCGAATGGAGACGATACCTGGCTTCTTTAGAATTTCCAACAGACAATCCGGAAGACGACGGAACCGATTTTGAAGTAACGGGTGTGAATTTACAAGATAATGGAACGCGAAGCCCGATTCCTTATTTATCGCCCCCAGGCGTTCAAAGAGAGGTGTTTTTTCAACAAAATACGGCAATTAACCAAAATGAGCAATCTCTTTCATTGAGAGTTTCGGGGCCGAATGGATTGCGACCAGGTGATTCGAGAGCGGTTTTCAAAAACGTAAGTGTTGATATGCGACAGTTTAAAAAACTAAAAATGTTTTTACACGCCGAAGCATTACAAGATCAACCGAGCACGCTAGCAGATGATGAAATGGTTGGATTCGTTCGATTTGGTAACGATTTGACAGACAATTATTACCAAGTAGAGCTTCCTCTAAAATTATCTTCATTAACCTCTGTGACACCATTTGAAATATGGCCTGAGAGTAATGAAATTGATTTGTCTTTAGAGCTTTTGACAGCACTTAAAATCAGAGCAATGCGAGAAGCGCCCAACTCGCCCGAAGGAGTTTTGTATTACACGGAAGATCAATTAGATGAATCGTTGGTAGGTAAACCCAATAAACTTCGACTGGGTGTAAAAGGTAATCCTAACTTTGGTTTGGTGCGGACATTGATGGTTGGAATTAAAAATCAAACCAATATTTTGAATACACCAGAGCATCCATTGAATCCAAGAGATATCAAAGGTGAAGTTTGGTTTAACGAATTGCGTATTGCCGATATGGATAACAAAGGTGGATACGCAGCAGTGGCAAGTATGGACACTAATTTTGCCGATTTTGCCACCGTATCAGCTTCTGGTAAAAAAACAACTATTGGTTTTGGTGGTTTAGAAGAAGGACCAAATGAAAGAAGCAGAGAAGATGTACTGCAATACAATGTGGTGACCAATTTAAGTTTGGGTAAATTGCTTCCAAAAAAGTGGAACATCAACTTGCCCTTTAACTATTCTGTAGGAGAGGAAATCATTACGCCAGAATACGATCCTTTTAATCAAGATATTCGTCTAGACCTACTCTTGGATAACACGACCGATGAAGCAGAAAAAAGAAATATTAAAAATAGAGCTATCGACTACACTAAAAGAAAAAGTATCAACTTTATTGGTGTAAAAAAAGAACGCGGTGAAAAGCAAAAACCGCATTTCTATGACCCCGAAAACCTGACTCTGTCTTATTCATACAATGAAGTTGAAAAGCAAAATTACGAACTTCAAAGTTACACGGATCAATTGGTAAATACTGCCGTTGATTACAATTTTGCGTTCAAACCTAAAACAGTAGAACCATTTAAAAAAGTCAAAAGATTTGCTAAAAGCGATTATTGGAATTTGCTAAAAGAATTTAATTTTAACTTCCTGCCAGCAAACCTTTCTTTTAGTTCCAATATCAACCGCCAGTTCAACAAACAACAATTCCGTTTGGTGGATGTGGAAGGAATTGGCTTAGAAGAATTGTACAGGAGAAATTTCTTGTTTAATTACCAATATGGTTTTAATTATAATTTGACAAAATCATTAAAGTTGAACTTCACGGCAGCATCCAACAATATAGTTAGAAACTATTTGAATGAAGAGAATGTTCCTGACAATTCCTACACCATTTGGACCGATTACTGGAATATCGGAACACCAAATCAACACAACCAACAGTTAACGGTCAACTATACGCTTCCAATTAGTAAAATACCTTTGTTTAGCTTTATCAAGGCAGATTATACCTACACAGGAGATTACAGCTGGCAGCGTGCTTCATTGGCTTTATCTGAAGTCAATCTTAATGGTATCGACTATAACTTAGGAAACACCATACAAAATGCGGCGTCACACCGTTTGAACACCACATTTAGCATGGATACTTTTTACAAGTACATCGGTTTAGTTAAGAAAACAAAGAAAACAACAACTAAAGGTACTGCGGCTCCAAAACCAGGTGAAAAGGTAACGGCTAAACCCGAAGTTCAACAAGAAGGCAACAAAACGGCCAAATTCTTCTTAGGATTATTGACTAGCTTAAAAACAGTTCAATTGGATTATACCGAAAACAGAGGAACTGTATTACCGGGTTATTTACCTTCAATAGGATTCTTTGGTTCGGCTAAACCAACACTCGGATTTGCTTTTGGTATGCAAGATGAAGTTCGTTTTGAAGCAGCCAAGAACGGATGGTTGACTAGTTACCCTGAATTTAACCAAAGTTTCACGCAAGTGACCAACAAAAAGTTGAATTATACCGCCAATTTTGAACCCATTCCCGATCTCAAAATTGACTTGATTGGAAACAGAACGTATGCAGATAACTTCTCAGAACAATACGATGTGAGTGCTGATGGCCAGTACAATTCGCGATCGCCATTCAATACGGGGAATTTCGCTATTTCAACGGTAATGATTCGCAATTCATTCAAAGTTAGTGATCAGGAAAATTCAGTTGCTTTTGAAGATTTTAGAAACAACAGACTCATCATTGCTAATCGCTTGGCAGCTGAGCGTGGAATCGATTTGACAAACCCAGCCAACATTGGTCCAGATGGTTTCCCGCTTGGTTTTGGTAAAAACAGTCAAGCCGTATTGATTCCCTCTTTACTAGCAGCTTATACAGGTTTTGGTATTGTTAATCACAGAAGTGGTGAAGCAGCTAACAAAATTTCATTTGATGCTTTCAAAGAAATTCCTTTACCCAACTGGAATATTAAGTATACAGGTTTTATGAAGTTGGCTTATTTCAAAGAAAAATTCAAGCGCTTTTCTATCCAACACAGTTACAAAGCTTCTTATACTGTCAATTCATTCCGTTCCAACTTACTCTATTATCAAAATCCGAACGGTTTAGACCAAGGCGGTAATTTTAATCCAGAAACCATCATTGGTAATATCAACCTGGTGGAACAGTTTAGTCCGCTGGCTCGTCTCGATTTTGAGACCAAAAACGCCTTCAAAGTGCTAGCCGAAGTGAAAAAAGACCGTTCCATTTCGTTGAGTTTTGATAATAATTTACTAACAGAAGTAAAAGGAATTGAATACATACTAGGTTTCGGTTACCGTATTAAAGATGTAATTTTTACCAGTCGTTTTGCTGATACTCCAACAGGTGTAATAAAAAGTGATCTCAATTTCAAAGTTGATTTCTCTTACCGAAACAACGAAACAATTGTTCGTTACCTCGATTACGATAACAACCAAACTGCAGGCGGACAAAATATTTGGTCTGGAAGACTCACGATGGACTATTCTTTTACGAAGAGTTTAACTGCCATTTTCTTCTATGATCACTCGTTCTCTCAAGCTGTAATCTCAACATCATTCCCCTTAACGAATATTAGAAGTGGAATTACCTTGCGTTACAATTTTGGAAACTAAAATGTTGATAAAAATCATTGGTTAAATAAACCAGAAGTGATACTTTTGAACCGAAAACGAAACATTAATATAAAATAATTGAAAATGAACATTCCAGCCAATTTGAAATATACAAAAGACCACGAGTGGGTTTTAGTTGATGGCGATACAGCAACAGTAGGGATTACCGATTTTGCTCAAAAAGAGCTAGGTGATATCGTGTATGTTGAAGTTGAAACGTTAGATCAAACTCTAGACAAGGACGCCGTTTTTGGTACGGTTGAAGCAGTAAAAACAGTTTCAGATTTGTTTTTACCCGTGTCGGGAGAAATTATCGAGTTCAATGAAGAATTAGAAAGAAAACCAGAAAGTGTGAATACAGATCCTTATGGTGAGGGTTGGATGATAAAAGTAAAAATGTCCGATTCTTCGGAGTTAGATGATTTACTTGATAGCGAAGCATACAAATCCTTAATTGGTGCATAAAACATATTTTTTTCTAGCTCTAGTTTGGACAACTTTCATTACTTATTTGAGTTTGTCAGATGTCGCTGGACTAGGAAGTTTTATTCAAATTCCATACAAAGACAAGATAGCTCATTTTGTCTTTTATTTTTTGTTTTATGTTTTGTGGCGCAAGTATCTTAATAGGTATAATCCTCAAAACAAGTTGAAGTTTGCCTTGGTTCTAATAGGAATTGGTTACGGTATGCTGATGGAAGTTTTACAGCATTTTTCCAGTCATCATCGTTCAGCCGATTGGTTTGATGTGATAGCTAATTCCATTGGTGCTTTGATTGGATATTATTTCTTCGAAAGGTTTCTCGTAAATAAAAAATAGTTTTAATCTCACTTTGGTGGGATTTTTTTATTTTTACATAAATATTACCATAATGAATATCAAAAGTTATCTCGATTCAACCTATCTAAAAACACCTGAGCAAGCAGGATTGACTGTAGAAGAAAACACCAAAGTTGTTCAGGGATTTGTTCAGGAGGCTATTGATGAAGGATTCAAACTGATTATGATTCGCCCAGATATGGTTTCTTTAGCCAAAGACATGATAACCAATGCCAACTCAAAAGTAACCATTGGAACCGTAATTGGTTTTCATGATGGAACTGCTTCTATTGAAAAAAAACTGCAAGAAGCACAACAAGCAATTCATGATGGTGCCGATGATTTGGATTTTGTGTGCAATTTCGAAGCCTTCAAAAAAGGAGATATTGACTTGGTGAAAAGAGAAATATTAGAAGGTACGCAATTGGGATTACACCACCACAAAATTGTAAAATGGATTATCGAAGTAGCAGCCTTGACAGATACTCAAATCATTCAATTGTCTGCGTTAATCAAAAATGTGGTTATCGCTCATTTTAAAGAAGATTGCTATCCTAATGTTTTTGTTAAATCATCTACTGGATTCTACAAAACGGAAGACGGTACGCCAAACGGAGCCACCCGACATGCAATTGTTATCATGCTCGAAAACTGTTCACCACTTCCAGTAAAAGCCGCCGGTGGTGTAAGAACCTACGAAGAAGCAATAGAAATGATCGGCCTTGGCGTAAAACGAATTGGAACCTCCTCGGCTAAAGCAATCGCAAACGGACAAACAGCTAAAACTGATTATTAAACCAACGCAACAACATGTTAAAATATTCCTCGATTTTCTTTTTTTTATGTCTTACAAGTGCTGTATTTGCACAAAATAATAGCGAAAAATTTCCTGTTTTTCCAAATTGTGAAAACAAACAAGAAACCGAATTAGAGTTGTGCTTTTACAATGAAGTCCAACATTTTGTTTATACGAATTTTAAAGTTCCCAATGAGGCAAACGAACTAAAAACAGCTGTAAATGTTTTGTTCGAAGTAACTGCAGAAGGAAAATTCAAAGTGCAGTATGTTGACGCCGTTAACGAAGCTTTAATCGCCGAAAGCAAACGCGTTTTTAGCTTGTTGCCCACGATTAAACCGCCAACTTACAACGGAGAAGCCAGTTATTCCAAATATGCTATTCGAATTGCAATTCCACTTCAAAATCCAACAGAAACAGCCATTGTTAGTGCTAACTCCAATTCAAATACAACCAACAAACCTCAAACCAATAAAGCTTTTGCCAAGGAGGAAAGTAACAAAGAACATCCCGAATTTGCTGCTATCAAGTATTCGAAGTTTAAAAATCCACAATACGAAAGTCACCTTAGCATTCCACTTTCACACAGCTATTATGCCCAGTTTGATGACGAAATTAATCAGGTAGGAACGAACAATCATACTGCCTCTAAGCCATATACCTATCAAGAGGTCAATCAATATTACAAATTGGATGAAGTCAATACCCAACTTCTCAAAAACAAAACGTCCTATTTTGGGCGAAAATTGTGGAACGAAAATACCGTTGCTATTCAAGGCGAAGACTATTGGTTTACCGTTAATCCGATTTTCGACTTGCAACTGGGCAAAAGCGATCCAAGTGCTGCCGATTACACTTATGTGAATACGCGCGCCATTAATATCCGAGGTGGACTCGGGAAACAGATCAACTTTACCACTACCATTTTTGAAAGCCAAGGTCGATTTGCGGATTATTTTAACAATTACGCCACGTCTATAAAACCAGCAGGCGGAAATCCGGCTATTATACCTGGGATTGGTATTGCAAAAGAATTCAAAACAGACGCTTTCGATTTTCCTCTGGCTGAGGCTAATTTAACATTTGCACCCAGTAAGTTTTTTGATTTACAACTGGGTCACGGTAGAAATTTTCTAGGCGATGGATACCGTTCGGTATTGTTGGCAGATGGTGCTAGTCCTTATCCTTTTTTTAAGATTAACACCAAATTTTGGAAAATCAAGTACACCAATATTTACACTTGGCTCAAGGATGTTCGCGACGAAGTTACAGTTGACAGAACCTATGCTACCAAGTTTATGGCTGCCCATTATTTGAGTTGGAACGCAAGCAAACGCCTCAACATCGGTTTTTTTGAATCGGTAATTTGGTCTAATCAAAACAACCGCGGATTTGACGCTAATTTTATCAACCCGATTATATTTTACCGTTCGGTCGAATTTGCATCTTCTTCTCGAAGTGGTAATGCAATGCTTGGAATAACATCCAAATATAAAGTTACCAACAAAGTTAATGTGTACGGACAATTTTTGTTAGATGAGTTTTCGCTAGGTGATGTAAGAGCCGGAAATAAAAGTTGGAAAAACAAATTTGCCTACCAATTGGGGGCAAAATATTACCATGCCTTTGGGGTGAAAAATTTGTTGTTGCAAGCTGAGTACAATCATGTTCGTCCATACGTGTATGCGCACAGCGAAGTCATTACCAATTACGGTCACAACAACCAGAGTCTGGGGCATCAATGGGGTTCAAATTTAAGAGAGTTTATAGCCATAGCTCGTTACCACAGAGGGCGTTATTTTGCTGATTTTAAAATGACATTCGGACAGCGCGGCTTTGATTTAGACGCCAACTATGGAAGCAATATTTACCGAGATTATGATGACAATCGTTTTGCCGATAGCGGAGTAACAGTTGGGCAAGGGAACAAAACTAACATCCTAATTGCCGATATGCAAGCAGGCTATCTAATTAATCCTCAAACCAATTTGAAATTGTTTGGAAGTTTTATTTACCGCAGTTTTGATCCAACTACTACCACATTGACAGAATTCAAACAAAATACAACTTGGGTGTCTTTAGGATTGCGTTGTGATATCTTCAATTGGTATTTTGATTATTAATCGAGTGTTAAAAACAAGTCCTTTTTTTTATCAAATGTTTGTTGCCAAATCCTTTTCGATGAACTACTTTTGCAAAAAAATGGAATAAGATACACTTGACAACAACACTTTCTTTTCAAAACATCTTCAAAGATTTCAAAGAAATCACCAAAGCCGGATTGGCTGTAAGTGTGCTCTTTTCCTCCATTGCAGGGTATTTATTGGGTTTTGATGCCGAGTTTCCTTTTTCTTGGTCAACACTAATTATGCTTTCTGTAGGTGGATATTGTATGGTGGGCGCTTCCAATGCATTCAATCAAGTTATAGAAAAAGACTTGGACGTTCTTATGGATAGAACCAAAAACCGTCCTGTTCCATCTGGAAGAATGAGTGTTACTACGGCATTAACTGTTGCTTCACTTCTGACTTTAGTTGGATTGGTGTTGTTATACATGATCAATCCGAAGACAGCTATGTTTGGTGCCATCTCCATTTTTTTATACACCAGTTTATATACGCCACTAAAGACCAAAACGCCATTGGCAGTTTTTGTGGGCGCATTTCCTGGTGCAATCCCGTTTATGTTGGGTTGGGTGGCAGCAACAGGTAACTTCGGTATTGAGGCGGGAACCTTGTTTTTAATCCAATTCTTTTGGCAATTTCCACATTTTTGGTCTATTGGTTGGTTTTTGTATGAAGATTATGAAAAGGCAGGTTTTTTTATGTTGCCTACAGGAAAAAAAGACAAGTCAACAGCCATGCAAACCATATTGTATACCATTTGGTTGATTGTGGCTTCTTTATTGCCTTGTTTGGGACACACTGGTCAATTGTTTATTTCGCCTTTTGCTGCAATTGTCGTATTTTTGCTCGGCCTTTGGATGTTGTATTTTGCTGTCAAACTCTACAATGACCGATCGGCTAAGTCAGCCAAAGCATTAATGTTGGCAAGTGTTTCTTATATTACCTTACTCCAAGTTACGTATATTGTAGATAAATTTTTAAGATAATGAATTTAGAAGAACAAAAAGCACAGAAAAGTCGTTCGGCCAAGTTACTTCTTATAGTGGCGATGGTGAGTATGACCATGATGTTTGCAGGGATTACGAGTGCATTTTTTGTAAGTAAATCGCGTGTCGATTGGATGAAAGAATTCGTGATGCCAACGCCATTTTTTATCAGTACCTTGTGTATTGTTTTGGTTAGTTTGACTTTTGTATTAGCCAAAAAGGCAATTAAAAATAACCAGCACCAACTGACCACATTATGTTTGTTGGCGGCTTTGGTTTTGGGTATTGCATTTGTTTTTTTTCAGTTTCAAGGTTTTGAAGTATTGGTATCAGAAGGAAATTATTTTACCGGACCACAAAGTAATATTACCTCTACGTTTCTTTACATTGTGGTAATTACCCACTTAGCACACGTCGCTGGGGGATTTATTTCATTGTTGGTAATAATTTATAATCATTTTAAACAAAAGTACAATTCGAGCCAATTCCTTGGAATTGAGCTAGGTGCGATGTATTGGCACTTCCTCGATTTCTTGTGGATTTACTTGTTTTTATTTTTATATTTCTTTAAATAAGAAAAAAGCGTAAATTTGGGAACTTTTTAACGAATAATTTTTATGGGATCGACAGTTACAACTGCAAATACTGTAGGAAAAACTTGGGATGGCGGTAATGAGCCATTAGGAGCAAGTTATGGTAAATTAATGATGTGGTTTTTCATCGTTTCAGATGCGTTAACCTTTTCAGGATTCTTAGCTGCTTACGGTTTTTCTAGATTTAAATTTATTGAAACTTGGCCAATTGCCGATGAGGTGTTTACACACTTCCCGTTTTTACATGGAGTTTCTGCTCCGTTGTACTATGTGGCCTTGATGACATTCATCCTTATCTTTTCATCTGTAACGATGGTGTTAGCCGTTGATGCGGGTCATAAAATGCAACAAGGGAAAGTAGCCTTCTACATGTTTTTAACCATCATTGGTGGTTTGGTTTTCGTTGGTTCTCAAGCTTGGGAGTGGAAAAACTTCATTAGCGGAGAGTACGGTGCAGTAGAGACCAAAGGAGGCAGTATTTTACAATTCGTCAACTCAAAAGGGGAACGCGTTAAATTAGCTGATTTTGCTGTTTCTTTGCCTTCCGAAAGAGTAGAGGACACCAAGAGTAACTCAGTTTGGTTTGATGATAGTTCTGATTTGCCATCTGTTTCTTTGGCAGAAGTTCAAGCTGGTTTCGCTGCTAACAAAGATATTTTGGTGCGTACCGAACTGATTCACCAAGGTAAAGCAGAAGGATTAAACAAACCCAAGCACAAAACTATTTTAAGCAGAGAAGAGTCGGAGAAAATGTTGGCCAAAGGTGCTCTTGTGGTTGAAGGAGCCAACTTAAAAAGAAACGAATACGGAAGTAAATTATTCGCTGATTTCTTCTTCTTTATTACTGGTTTTCACGGTTTTCACGTATTTTCAGGGGTGATTATCAACATTATTATTTTCATCAATATTTTGCTTGGAACATACGAAAAAAGAAAAACCTACGAAATGGTTGAAAAAGTGGGACTTTACTGGCACTTCGTAGACTTAGTTTGGGTATTCGTATTTACCTTCTTCTATTTAGTTTAATCACACAAAGAATAAAGAATTATGGCACACGCACACGAGTCAAGTACAGGTAGAATTTGGAAAGTTTTTTGGTTTCTTTCTGCCGTTACAATAGTGGAGGTTATATTAGGTATGACCAAACCAGCAGTTTTGTTTATGAATAATTTCGTAGGCATGAACCTTTTAAATTGGATTTTCATCATCTTAACTTTGGTTAAGGCATACGGAATTGTATGGACTTTCATGCACATGGAAGGGGAAACCAAAGGACTCAGAAGGTCTGTTGTTTGGACAGTAGTTTTCTTGGTAATTTACTTGGTATTTATATTATTAGTTGAAGCAGATTACGTATTTGGGGTTTACAGAGATTCTACCATAAAGTGGAATTTTTAACACAATATTAATTCAACCTAAATCCCGATTTTCGTCGGGATTTTTTTATTTTTGTATCCAACAAATTATCCTCTAAGTATGAAAAAGAATGTAGTTCTTTTCGTGTTGTTTATTCTTCCTATTGTTGCTTATTTGTTCTTCGCCTCTGGAGTTAATGGATTTATCAAATTGCCTATACTTACAACGCAGGTACCTGAATTGAAGCAAGGAAAAACAATTGAAGGGAATGAGGTTCGCCTAGAGGGAAAGATAACCATATTGGGTTTTCCTGGACAAGATGTTGAATCACGAAAAGGAAACTTCTTCAATCACAATCAAAAAATCTTCAAAAAATACCGCGAGTTCAAAGATTTTCAAGTCGTTTTTTTAGTTCCATTTGGTTCAGAAAAACAAGTAAAAACAATGTTAGAAAGGCTTGCTAGTTTAGATAAAGATCCGAATTATTCTTCGAATTGGTATTTCGTTATGGCAGATGAAAGTGCGATTCAGGAATGCTACAACAACCTAAAACTACAAGAGAAAGTACTGACGACTCAAGGGACAACAAAAGTATTTATCATCGATAAAGAGCGTAATGTGCGGGGAAGAAAGGGGCAAGTTGATAAAGAAGATAACGAGTATAGAGAAGGTTACAATACTTCGTTGGTATCAGAACTGCATAATGAGTTGAATGATGATGTCAAGATTGTGTTAGCCGAATACCGTTTGGCTTTGAAGAAAAATAGTGCAAATCGAAAAAAATACGGATTGTAATGAAAAGCAAATCTTACATCGGAATTTCATTTATAATACTCCTTTTTGGAATCATTTTTGTTCCTAAAATTGTCAATCGAATCAAAACCGGAACCACCGTACAAAACGATCGGATGAGTGTTGCTAATGCAGCGGCAAAAGAAGCACCGTTGCACAAAATCGGACCAGCTCCTCAGTTTGAGTTGACCAATCAAGACGGAAAAAAAATCACCAATGCAGATTACAAAGGCAAAGTATACGTGCTCGAATTTTTCTTTTCTACTTGTCCGTCAATTTGCCCGATTATGAATAAAAATATGATGGCCATTGAAAAAGAATTTTCAAATGAACCTAATTTCGGTATCGTATCTATAACAATTAATCCAGAAAATGATACGCCCAAAGTGTTGAAAGAACATGCCAAGAAATTAGGGATTACTGCCAAAAATTGGAACTTTCTTACGGGTGATATCGATTACATTATGAATCTTTCCAACAAAGGATTTAATATTTATGCTGGAAAAAATGCAAAGGTGTCTGGTGGTTTTGAACATTCGGGTTTGTTTGCCTTGATTGATAAAAAAGGAAATATTCGTTGCCGAAGAGACGAATACAATAACCCAATCATGTATTATGATGGCTTAGACGACAAGGGTGTTCAGGCAATAAAAGAAGACATTAAACTTTTAGTTAAGGAATAATATGGAAAATACGAGCAACGAAAAAAAATACAATACACTCATTATATTGGTCTCTATTGTAATACCAGTTGTGGTTGCACTTTTGTTTAGTATCAAATTGAAAGATTTTGGGTTCGACGTTAAACCGTTATCATTTTTACCTCCTATTTATGCAACAATAAATGGAATTACAGCAGTATTGCTTGTTGTGGCGGTAAAAGCCATTCAAAGTGGCAACCGTTCGCTACATGAAAGGCTTATGAAATTGGCTATTGCTTGCTCGGTTGCTTTTTTGGTAATGTATGTGGCTTATCATCTGACCTCAGAATCGACCAAATTTGGCGATTCCAATCACAACGGAGTGCTGGATCCTAACGAATTGGCTACAGTTGGAGGCTTACGCTTACTGTATTTTTTCATCCTGATTTCGCATATATTGTTATCTGTTGTTATCATTCCTTTAGTGCTTTTTACCTATGTTAGAGCGCTAGCAGAACGTTTTGATCGCCACAAAAAATTGGCCAAAATTACCTTTCCTATTTGGTTGTATGTAGCCTTGACAGGAGTAATTGTATACGTAATGATTTCACCTTATTATGCTCACTAAAATTAGAAACTTGAAAACAGAATCCAGCAAAAAACTAACGGTTCTCTTTTTTGGGATAAGTTTTTTGTTTTTTGGATTTTCCTCTAATGCCCAATGTGCCATGTGTCGTGCGGCACTAGAAAGCGAGGGAGATGTAGCTAAAGGGGAAGCAATCAACAACGGAATTGTTTACTTAATGGCG
>CAZAJH010000015.1:0-15527 GCA_964485385.1 uncultured Flavobacterium sp. | reverse complement strand
ATGGCGCGAGCTTGTTTCGTCACTTTTTCTAAATCGCTCAATGCACCTGTAGAGATGGTATTAAAAATCACCTTTTCTGCGGCTCTTCCACCCATAGTGGCACACATTTCATCTAGCATTTGGTTGGGCCGAACGATTAATCGTTCTTCGGGTAAATACCAAGCAGCACCTAAACTTTGTCCTCTTGGAACAATTGTTACTTTGACCAATGGAGCAGCGTGTTCCAGCATCCAACTCACCGTAGCGTGACCAGCTTCGTGTATGGCGATAGCTCTTTTTTCCTCGGGTGTAACAATTTTATTTTTCTTTTCTAAACCACCCACAATTCGGTCAACTGCATCTAGAAAATCTTGTTTGTCAACAGCGGTTTTACTTTTTCTAGCAGCAATCAAAGCGGCTTCGTTACATACATTGGCAATATCAGCTCCCGAAAATCCTGGGGTTTGTTTGGCTAAGAAATCGACATCCAAATCGGCCACTTTTTTTAAAGGCTTGAGGTGTACTTCGAAAATTTCTTTCCGCTCTCTAATGTCTGGAAGATCAACATATATTTGACGATCAAAACGACCCGCTCGCATCAATGCTTTATCCAAAACATCTGCTCGGTTGGTAGCAGCCAATACAATTACGTGCGTATTGGTTCCAAAACCATCCATTTCGGTTAACAACTGGTTGAGTGTATTTTCGCGTTCATCGTTTGAACCTGAGAAATTGTTTTTTCCTCTGGCACGACCCACTGCGTCAATTTCATCAATAAAAATGATAGCAGGCGATTTGTCTTTAGCTTGTTTGAACAAATCACGAACTCGTGAAGCTCCAACTCCCACAAACATTTCTACAAAATCCGAACCCGAAAGTGAGAAAAAGGGCACTTTTGCTTCGCCGGCCACCGCTTTTGCTAACAATGTTTTTCCGGTTCCTGGAGGACCAACCAACAGAGCTCCTTTTGGGATTTTCCCTCCGAGTGAAGTATACTTTTCTGGATTTTTCAAAAACTCTACAATCTCTTGCACTTCCTCTTTTGCACCTTCCAATCCCGCTACATCTTTGAAAGTAACCTTAACGTCCGTTTTTTCATCAAATAGTTTGGCTTTTGATTTTCCGATGTTAAAAATTTGTCCTCCGCCTCCGCCCGCTGGACCACCCGACATTCTTCGCATGATAAAAATCCATACAGCAATGATAATGATTATAGGCAGTAAACTAATAAACAGCTCAGCCCAGTCACTTTTCTGTTTGTGGTCAAAATCTACTAGTTTTTTGCTTTTTTTGGCTGCGTCAAGTTTTTTTTCAAATTCCTGAATATCACCAATGTTAAAGATATAATGTGGCCCTTTATTGGGTCTGTCCATAAAATCTTTGGCTACATTTTTATTCGCTTTGTCTTGGAGTGCTTTGGGCGTCAAATAGGCTTCGGCTTGCGATTTATTGTAAATGATTACTTTTTGAATATCTCCATGGGATAATAAATCATCAAATTTTGAAGTAGAAATTACAGATGGGTCTTGAAGACTGCCACCATTAAAAACGCTTAAACCGATAAACAACGCTATGGCTAAGATGTAAATATACCATGGACTGAATTTGAAATTATTCTGATTTTTTTCTGTAGACATGTATAGTTGTGCTTTTAATATTTATTCTGGATAGTAGTAATTTTAGCATCGCCCCAAAGACCTTCAATGTTGTAATAATCGCGGATTTCCTTCTGGAAAACATGCACCACAATACTCACGTAATCCATCAAAACCCATTCCGCATTGTCAGTTCCTTCTACGTGCCATGGTTTGTCTTTGATTTCTTTTGAAACTAATTTTTGTACCGAATTTACAATGGCATTAACTTGTGTATTCGAGTTACCGTTACAAATAACAAAGTAGTCACATACGGCAGTGTCAATTTCGCGTAAATCTAAAATTTCAATATCGTTACCTTTAACTTCTTCTATTCCTTTAATGATGCAGGTTAATAATACATCAGTACTCGCTAATTTTTTTGTCATTTAGTATTTTTCTATAATTTGCAAAGGTATCAAATTTTGTCATTAAATTTGAAGCTTAACAGAAGTTTAAAATTTAATAGTACCCATGACTATCATCAAACTCGATGCCATAGATTCAACCAACAATTTTTTGAAAGAATTGATTAAAAAGCAAGAGGTGGAGAACTTTACTGTTGTAGTTGCAAATGCCCAAACGAATGGACGAGGGCAAATGGGTACTTTGTGGCAAACAGAAGAAGGTAAAAATCTAATAATGAGTATTTTATTAAAAGATTTGACTGTTCAGGTCGAGGGTATTTTTCTGTTGAACGCGATGATTTCGGTAGCCGTTGTAGAGGCAATTTCCTCTTTTTTGATACCCAATTTAAGTATAAAGTGGCCCAACGACATTATGTCAGCTAACAAGAAAATTGCTGGCATTTTGATTGAAAATAGCATCAAACCTGACAATAGTATTTTGTCTGTAGTTGGTATTGGGTTGAATGTAAATCAAACGCAATTTGTCGATTTACCCCATGCTTCCTCACTTTTATTGCAAACAGGACAGTTTTTTTCGATTGAGTTGGTGCGTGACAAGATTATTGAACGAGTGCGGCAATTGTCAGCATATGTAGTCAATCAAAAGGGTGATCATATTTGGGAGCTTTACCACAAGTATTTGTTTAAGAAAAACAAACCAATGGTGTTTGAAGACAATGACGAAAATCGATTTATGGGAATGATTGACAGTGTAACGCGAAATGGATTACTTCGAGTGGTTTTGGAAAACGACGAGATTCGGTATTTTTCGATTAAAGAGATCAAAATGCTTTACTAAAAAAAACTCCCAATTTCTCGGGAGTTTAGTATTTAATTGATGATTACTTTTTTGGTAACCGTGCCTGTCTCAGAACTTACTTTTACAAAATAAAATCCGTCTGGTAAATTGTTTAGAGTGTAAGTATTTTGCACTTTGGTTGGGTTTGTAACTTCCAACATAAGTTGCCCATTGATACTAATTAACTGAATATTTTCTAGGGTTTCTTGCGTATCAATATGTATGGTTTGATCGCTAGATGGATTGGGGTAGATGCTCACATCAGCCAAGGCTTCAAATGACTCGGTTCGAAGGAAAATATTTGGCCAACGATTTTGTGCTACAGGTCCGCCCCAAATTACTGTAGCTAAATACGGATTGTCAATAAACGGATTGCGATTACCTTGCCCATAATTATTGTTGGCATTTCCTAAGTAGGTATTCCGATTGTCTTCGTATTGCGAAACAGGGTCTTCCGCATTCCATTGTAATAACAAATCCAACATATCTGGGTCTGAAGCTACAGGAGAACCTGTAAACACGTAAGTGGGTAAACATTGATCGCCATAATGTAAATACATATACATGATAATTCGGGCACAATCGCCTTTCCATTCATCACCAGGATACCAATTCACTCCTACAGATCCCGAATTTCCTGAACCTGAAGCATATTTTCTGTTCGCTCTAGAACCGTTTCGTTGTACGTCACAGGCACGCAACATTTGAGCATCGGCACCAGGTCCGGTTTGCCCCAAATCAGGATTCCCGAGTGCTTGTGCAAAAATATGTTCCCTGTTCCATTCGCCATTAGCGCCTCCATTGGCGTTTTTGTCTCTGGTTCGGTCATTAGTAACATCACTGTCGGTTCCGTTTTCCCAACCATACATTAGCAATACATTGTTTGGATTGGTTGGATCCAAATCAACTATTTTCAACGCATTCCAAACTTCACTGTAGGCCAATTGATTGGTATGTGTAGTAGTAATTTTTGTTGCTAATGCATTTTTTAAAGACATACCTGTTAATGTCCAATTGAATCCGTTGTAATACGGACTTGCAGGAGCACCATTTTGAGCTGTTGCAATGGTCAAAATAATCAAGGCAACAAAAGAATATATTTTTTTCATAGTAGGTTTATTTTTTTCGTTCTAGTAAGGCCATATAAAAGCCATCAAATCCTGATTGAGAGGCAAGTATTTTAGAATCTTTTACAAAAGTAAAATTTTTTCCGCTTTCGGTGGTTAAGAATTGCTTAATTTGTTCTTGATTTTCAGAGGGTAATACCGAGCAGGTAGCATACACTAGCTTTCCGCCGGGTTTTACTATTTTGGAGTAATTTTCCAACACTTCAGCCTGAACTTTTCGGATGTTGTCAATGAATTCGGGTTGCAATTTCCATTTGGCATCAGGATTTCGCTTGAGCACACCTAATCCACTACACGGTGCGTCAATTAGAACTCTGTCGGCTTTTTCGTGTAATTTTTTAATGACTTTAGTTGAATCGATTATGCGGTATTCGATATTAAAAGCACCGTTTCGTTTGGCTCTTAGTTTTAGTTGTTTGAGTTTACTTTCATACAAGTCCATCGCAATAAGTTGGCCTTTGTTTTGCATCAAAGAAGCCATGTGTAGTGTTTTTCCACCTGCACCTGCACAAGCATCTACAACGCGCATACCGGGTTGAACATCCAAAAGTGGCGCTACTAATTGCGAAGACGCATCTTGAACTTCGAACAAACCTTCTTTGAAAGCAGCTGTCAGAAAAACGTTAGCGCGCTCTTTCAAAACTAATGCGTCGGGCTGGTCTTTTAAGAATTCGGTCTCGATGTCTAAATCCATCAAAATCGCACGTAATTTTTGCTTAGTAGTTTTTAACGTATTTACTCTAAGAATTACTTGTGCTTGTTGGTTTTGAGCAGCAATTTCATTTGTCCAAAGTGCTTCACCGAGTTCTTTTACACCCAATTCATCCATCCAATCGGGAATCGATTCGCGGAACTTTCTAATTTTAGACAACTCATCAAATCGGCCTTTGATTTTGCGCTCGGGTGTGCCTTCAAGTTGGCGCCAATCGGGTATTGGGTAGCCTCGCAATACGGCCCAAACGGCAAAAATACGCCACAAATCATCGCGATCAAAAGGCTCTTTTACGTTGGCTATTTCGGCATAAAGACGTTTCCAACGCACAATTTCATAGATAGTTTCGGCCACAAATTTGCGGTCGGAACTGCCCCAGCGTTTGTCTTTTTTCAAGGCACGAGCCACCACTTTATCGGCGTATTCTCCTTCATTGAAAATGGCATTCAAAGAATCGATGGTGGTGTAAACTAAATTTCGGTGTAATCTCATTTTTTAAAAAACAGCCTGCAAAGGTAGTACTTTTTTTGTCTAAAAAATTAAAAAGCAGTGAAAGAATCTAAAAAAGATGAAGTGAAGTAAAATGTCTTTGGAATGAGAGTTTGCGTGAGGGACCTGCCTACCGGCAGGCAGGTTGAGGCTCTGTTTGAGCTCTTTTTTGTGTAACGAAGTGGAACAAAAAAAGCGAGTGCCGAAAGCCCGACCCCGATGGACAAAAACAAGTTTGAAAAACGTAGTTTTTTGCCAATCGGGGACACGCCCAAATCGGTTGGAATCTTAATGATGCGAATGGTCGATTCGTTTCATCTCTATGTTTTCGGGAGCATGAAGCACGAGTGGGAATTGCTCTACTTTTACCGAACTACTATCTAAACCAAAGCCTTTTTCTTCTGATAAACTCAGTTTTTTGAGAAGGAAATAAGTGTTCATCACAATTTTTTCAAAGAAAGTCAAATCGCTGTCATTGGATAGGAATTTTTCGGAAAGCACAAATTTAAAGTCACCTATAATATGATTTTTGCTCAGTGATTCGTAGCGACTGGTTATGTCTACTTCGCCGTTGCTCACCATTTCTTTGATTACTTGTTTGAACATGAGATTGATTTTGGTCGGCTCACGGAAACCAAGGTAAAAATCAATACGGTAAATATCGTCTTTGACAATTTCGGTTACGCGGTATTCTTTTCGGTAAGGTTCGCTCAAAATATTAACGTGAATGAACCAATACAAATCGGCTCTTTTTGGTCTTTTTTGTAAGATGGAGTACATGACTTTTTCTTCAATTTCATCGCTGCGGTTGGAGTTGGTCATGTATACCAAGTGGGTGGCGTATTTAGGAATAGACAAGTCGACACTCAAATCGGCCAAGACTTTTTTATAATCATTGATTTTAACGATTTTGGTGTAGCTTTTACTGATTTTTTTGGCCAAATACCAAGTCGACATAATGCCAATTAACACTATGGCAATCAGTAAAGTTACGTAACCGCCGTCAAAAAACTTAAGAATATTGGCAGAAAGAAAACTCAATTCAATAAGTACATACACTAAAATGAGTGGTGCAATAAAATACCATTTTACGCGCTTCATAATGAGGTAAAAATTGAGTAAAACGGTGGTCATAATCATACACAATACAATGGCCAAACCGTAGGCGTGTTCCATATTGCTCGACTCTTCAAAGTGAATTACGATACCTACACAACCAAAAAACAATAACCAATTGATAGAAGGAATGTACAATTGACCTTTGACATCAGTTGGGAAGTTGATTTTTACTTTGGGCCAGAAATTCAGACGCATGGCCTCGTTTATTAAGGTAAATGATCCGCTGATTAAAGCTTGAGAGGCGATAACCGCTGCCATAGTAGCAATTACAATCCCGATCGGTTGAAACCAAGTTTCCATGATCAAGTAAAACGGATTTGGATTAGAACTACCTAACTCTTTTAGCGTTTTTCCCTCGTGGGCAATCAAATAGGCTCCTTGACCAAAGTAGTTCAATATCAGTGCCGATTTAACAAAAATCCAGCTGATACGAATGTTTTTCCTGCCACAGTGCCCCATATCTGAATACAATGCTTCCGCTCCTGTGGTGCACAAGAATACAGCACCCAAGATGAAAAACCCCTGTTCACTAACATCACTCGTAAGTAAGTGATACGCGTAATAAGGATTGATAGCATTGAATACTTCTAGATTAGTTACCATTTGAATAACACCTAAAACCGCCAACATCGAAAACCAAATAAGCATCATAGGAGCAAAGAACTTGCCCACCAGTTTGGTACCAAATTGTTGGATGGTAAACAAAACGAAAAGTATACTGATTACGATTGGAATGGTGGGAATATCTGGTTTGAAAATACGCAATCCTTCAACCGCAGAAGATACAGAAATGGGAGGTGTGATGATACCATCGGCCAACAAAGCACTACCTCCAATAATAGCCGGGACAATCAACCATTGTATTTTGGTTCGTTTTACCAAGGCATATAAGGCAAAAATTCCACCTTCACCGTGGTTATCCGCACTCAAGGTAATGATAACATATTTGAGTGTGGTTTGCAAAGTTAGTGTCCAAAAAATGCAAGATAATCCCCCTAAAATAAGGTCTTTACTTATGGCACTATCACCAATAATGGCTTTCATTACATAGAGTGGTGAAGTTCCAATATCTCCATATATAATCCCTAAAGTAACAAGTAAACCAGCAGCAGATAATTTGCTATGAAGATTTTGATGGCTATGTGAGCTCATAATTCATTTTAAAAAAGAATGCAAAGTTATTTAATTTAACAAAAATTTATAAAAAAAAGCACTGATTTTTTTTCAGTGCTTTGGACTTTAACAGTTGTAGAGTCATTATCTTCTTACTCCGCCTGCGTTTCTTCTAGAATCTGATTCACTCTTGCTGCCGCTCATAGCTCGTGGTGTTTCGTTGGTAGCGTTGTTTTTAACACCTGAATTTCCTCGAGGTGTAGCATCTGAATAGCTTCTAACCCCAGTAGTATTACGTGGACTTTCATAGCTGGAGGTACTTTTTATACCATTATTTGCTCTAGGAGTCGGATCGGAGTAGGAGCGAACTCCACTGTTGCTTTTAGGTGATTCATAAGCCGTATTTCCTCTAGGAGTCGGATCGGAATAGGAGTGAACACCGCTGTTGTTTTTGGGTGATTCATAAGCCGTATTTCCTCTTGGAGTCGGATCGGAGTAGGAGCGAACTCCATTATTTCCTTTCGGCGACTCGTAGTTAGTATCATTTTTTACATTGCCACGCGGGGTTGGATCTGTGTAGGTTCTGATACCGCTGTTTCCTCTTGGATTTTCGCTGTTTGAGTGACTTCTTACTCCTGAATTTCCTCTGGGTGATTCATAAGCAGAATAGCTTTTCACGTTGTTATTTCCTCTTGGTGTTCCAATGGCATTTTCGTTGCGAACAGCACTAGATTGGGTATTCATTGCTACATCATTGTTTCTTCCAATAGTGCGAATGTTTCTTGTTTTATCCAATTCATAACGATTAGTAACGCCGGAGTGTCTTTGGGTAAATGAACGATTCGGATATTGTCTTTCATAGCCATTGGCTCTTCTACCCCAATAATTTGTATACGCATTGTGGCATCTTCGGTAACTCACATAGTTGTAGTGGTGATTGAAATTGATAAACAAACCAATATGACTTCGGTACCTGAAAATTGGAAAAGGAGTCCAAGCATAGTAATGTGTTGGATAGTACCCCCAATACCAAGCCGAACAATACGGGCGGTAATTGGGAACCCAGAAATAGTTGTAAATTACTGGCGTATGTACATAAACAGGCTCATAAATGTAGTTATTCCCATACATGTATACATCACCTACCACTTGAACTTGAATGCGATTGTTGCGGTCTTTTTCTACTTCTACTGTGGCTACATCTTGATACAAGTCTCTACCTAAAACCGATTGAACCACAATGATGTGTGTATTCCCTTCTGTAGATTCAATCACGCGCAAATAATCAACTTGATTGTCGTTATTCAAATCCAAATTGGATATTTGATTTTTTGGGTCATTCAAACGGTATTCAAAATCTTCTAAATCTCTAGAATCTCCGAAAATTGAGGCCACAGCACGCAAATCGAGGTTGTCGCTGATTTCAGAATTCATGGCATTCACCGTGGTTCGGTCTTGTGCCCACGCGTTTACCAAGAAAATACTCAGTAGCGTTGTTATTAATTTTGTTTTCATAATTTCAATATTTTGGTTCATAAATAGCATTGAATCAGAATATCCAATTACTATGCCATTCGCTACTATTTGCAAATCATTAACAAATAATAACTACTTTAGCTAGATGATTGTTTATACTGTAAGGATGAAGATAAAAGTTGTTTTGGGGTTGCTTGCACTACTATTTGTTGGCTGTGTTTCGGTCAAGCCAGATGTTTATAAAGTACCCAATATCATTAAAATAGACACTTTGTTTGTAGACAAAATCAGCATTAGAGCCATTGCTGTTGAGGGTGATAAAGTATACTACGGAGCCGATAAAAAGCGAGTAGGATACCAGAGTCTGCTCAATGCGGCCAAATTTGAACGGGAGATAAATTATGATTCATTATCGTTTGAGTTTCGAAGTTGCGCGGTAACCCAATCGCATGTTTTCTTTTTGAATGTTGGCAATCCTGCTGTTTTGTATCGGTTCTCCAAAGACTTAAAGTCGAAAGAAATCGTTTACACCGAAAAACACAAAAATGTTTTTTACGATAGCATGCAGTTTTGGAACGATCAAGAGGGAATTGCAATTGGTGATCCGACTGATACTTGTCTATCGGTTATTATTACTCGAAATGGTGGGAAAACCTGGAGTAAGATTTCGTGTGAGCAATTGCCTAAAACAGAAGATGGAGAAGCGGCTTTTGCGGCGAGTAATACCAATATCGTACTCCGAGGAAATTCGGTTTGGGTAGTTTCGGGTGGAAAAAAATCGCGGGTGTTTTATTCATCTGACAAAGGAGCTTCTTGGGAAGTTGTAGAAACACCAATTGTACAAGGAGAAGCCATGACGGGTATGTTTACGGCAGATTTTTACAACGAAAAGATAGGCTTTGTAGCAGGAGGTAATTACGAAAAACCAACACAAAATTTCCAGAATAAAGCACGAACTACAGATGGTGGAAAAACCTGGAAATTGGTGGGCGAAAGCAACGGATTTGGCTATGCTTCTTGTGTGCAGTTTTTTCCGGAAAGCAACGGGAATAAGTTGATTAGTGTTGGCGGAACAGGCGTTTTTGTCTCAATTGATAAAGGAACTACATGGACCCAATTGAGTGCAGATAGTTCCTTTTATACGGTTCGATTTGTAAATCCGACTACGGCAATTTTAGCCGGAAAAAACAAAATGGTTCAGATGCAATTCTCAAACTAATTCCGTTTGTCTCGGTACTGTTGTAACAATTTTTTACTGAATTCTTCTTCTGCTTTTTTCAGTTTTAAAATCTTAGTAGCTGGAAGCACACCTTTCAAATTAGCCACAAATCTTTTGCGGTGTTGGTGTAATTCTTCTTCAGCAGCTTCCATTTGGTTGAGTAAGGTGGCTGCTTCTTTTTCAGTTAATTTATCCGAATTTTGCGTCCGATCCAAATAGTTTTTAATGCGCTCTTGACGGATTTCACGTTGTTTTTCTTCAAATTCATTAAACAAAGGCCAGAACTTAGCGGCTTCGTCGGGAGTAAGATTCAATTCTGAGGTGATGTAAGCAATTTTCATCGACTTCACTTGTTCCTTCTTTTGTTGAATGCGTTCTCTTAATTTTCCAGGTTGACCATAAGATAAAGTCGAAAAAACAAGTAAAAATAAAATTAGAAGTTTGGTATTTTTCATCGCGTTTAGTTTGTAATTTGTTCTTCAATGTTTGATTCGTTGTATAGAATTTCTTCAATAGTTTCCAGCTCTACCGAAGTTTCAATAGTAATATTATTTAAGTCATCTTCATCCAAATATTCAACTATTTCATCATCGCTCAAATTGGAATGATAAGTCAGGTAGTTTTCAATTTCTGTGGCATGAATCTCTTCTGAGTTGCGATCCAAAAGATTCATCATTGGAATACTAAAAGCAACAACCAAAATAGCTGCCGTAGCATAGAGCCAATTTTTATTTTTTGCCCAAAACGAAATCACTTTCACTTCTTTGGTCTCCACCAGATTTTCTGCGGGTAATTGTTGCAACACCTTAGCCGAAAAGTCAGTAAAATAATTTTCTGGTGTTTGAAATCCAGAGGCAATTTTGGGTTCGTTATCTAGTTTAAAAGGTTTCATATGGTTTAGAATGTTTTTTTTGCAAATGGTTTAATCTTCATTAAAATATTCTTCAATTTTTTTTACAGCGTGATGGTATGAGGCTTTTAGTGCCCCTACTGATGTCCCTAAAATTTCAGCTATTTCCTCGTACTTTAACTCTTCAAAGTATTTCATTTTAAAAACTAATTGTTGTTTTTCTGGCAATAAATGGATGGCTTTTTGTAATTTTATCTGTATTGCATCACCGTCAAAAAAACTATCCGAATGTAAGTTTTCAACTATTTTGCTTTGCAAGGCTTCACTGGTCATTCCGTTGCGTTTGGCTTTTTGATTGATAAATGTAATAGCTTCATTGGTGGCAATTCGGTACATCCATGAGAATAATTTAGCATCGCCTTTGAAATCTTTTAAGTAGTTGAATACTTTAATGAATGTGTTTTGTAATACATCATCGGCATCGTCATGATTCAAAACGATGTTTCGAATATGGTGATAAAGCGGTTTTTGATACAAATGCAAGAGTTTTTCAAATGCTTTTTGTTGCGTTTGAGGATCCAATAATTCGCTTATGAATTGCTTTTCGTCTTGCAAAGGGTTGTTTTATCTATAAGAATAAAGATAAGCGAAAAGGTTTAATACAGCTAAAAAAAAAATTATTGATTTTCTACAACAACTACTGGTTTTGATTTGGGTTTGGCTGGTGCAGCAATTGTATTGGGAATAATTGGGTAGTACAATTCTGTTTTCCATTTGGAGGGATGTTTGTCGTCAATAAAACTAAACGAATAAACATGGTAGGTCGGTACGGTAAAATTGCGTTTTAAGTTGTGTTCAAACACGTAATCCAATACTTTTTGGTTGGCTTGCTTTAAATGAGAATAATCGCCTGTAAGTGTTGTTTTTACAGCCGAAAAGGGTTCTATTTTTCCCGATGAGATATCACTGCCCGCCATAATGCTAATGGAATCTTTTACAGGAATACAAACCGAAAAGTTGGTAGTTTGTTTTGCTTCATCAAAGCTGTTAAAACGTACAAAAGGTTTTCCGTGCATCACCATTTTGTTTTTTTCAAAAAAGGAAATCATTTTTGGAACCATGATTTTGATGTTCTTGTTTACCTTATCGTTGTAGCTGTTGATGGTTTGACAGAGGTAAAAAATTTTGGGCTTGGCTACAATACCCTCAATTTTGATGTTAAATGTAGTCAATTCATAATCCAAAGTGCGGTCGAGTTTGTATAAACTTTTTTCGTACATAGAACCGATAATGGCATCAATACCCCCATTTAAAAAAGCATTGATTTTCATACTGACACTCATCGTCCCTTTGGTTTCCCATGTTACCTTAGTTTTTCCAAGGGTGTCTTTAAAAATCCATTTTCCTTGGGTTTCAGTTTCGTTGAAAATCATTTTTTGTTCAATACTCGCATTGTCCTTTACTGCAAGTGTCCTCAGGCTTCCTTCAGAAGTTCCGTCCCACGAACATTTGGCTCCTTTTCCTATGGTTTTTCCGGGAAATATAAATTGCGTTTTGCCATTCTCCTCAGACCATGAGGCAAAAGTTTCCCAATTGCGGTAATCGTTTACAAAATTAAAAACAGCAGACCGCGGTGCTTTGATAATTTTTGAACGGGTAATGCTGTAATCGCCTTTTTGGGTAACAATAAAAACGGTTAAGCCGATAAGGAATAAGACAACAAGAAGTAAAATATATTTTAATATTCGCATCTCAACAATAAAAAAGGAGTAGTTCGTTGCTGTAAATATAATAAAATTATCATTCTAATGAAAAATTCTTACAAAAAGAGTTAACGTTTGAAGACAATTTTGATTACAAATAATAACAATATAAAAAGGATAAACCCGATTAAGATTTTATAACTCCCTTTGTAAAATTTTTGATGGAGGTTTTTATCTCCTTTGTAAGCATAAATTGAAGCAATAACAAAAGCTACGAAAAATAAAGCAGCAAAAATAAGTTGACCTGTACTGAACATAACTAATTTTTCAACAAAAATAGTTAATTGTTTTTGAATGCTGTTTTAAAAGAGAAAAAGAAAAGCAGTTATTTTTGTTTTATTACCACATCTATTGATAGATAATTATAAGCCATGGAAAATAGAATTACACAAAAATATATAGATTAATTGACCTATGAAATTGTAGGTTCTGCGATTGAAGTTCATAAAATTATAAGGAAGCGGATGGCTTGAAAGTACCTATCAACAATGCTTGAAAGAAGAATTTAAGTACAGAAAAATAAATTTTTTATCAGAGATGAAAGTTCCTGTGATTTACAAAGGGAAAGAATTAGAGACAGATTTCTGGTGTGATTTATTTGTTGAAGGTTTAATTGTAGTTGAGCTAAAATCGGTTTTTGAAATGCATCCCATGTTTGAAGCTAAGCTCCTAAACTAAATGAAGCTTTTAAAATCACCAAAAGGAATTTTAATACATTTTAATTGTTTCAATATCTTTAATAAAGGCCAATAAACTTTTGTTAATGAGTATTTTAAAAAATGACCAAGAGAATAATCTATGTGGTTAAAAAATAACTAATTAATTATAAAAATGCAAAAACAACTCAACGCGGTAAAAGAATTTCACACGGCTTTCGGACTCGGAGTAAGCCAAACCATAAAAGGTGATTTAGGAGAACAAAAAAACAGACTTCGCTTTAATTTGATGAAGGAGGAAAATGAAGAATACCTTGAAGCGGTTCAGAATAATGATGTAATCGAAATTGCAGATGCTCTTGGCGATATGCTCTACATTTTGTGCGGCACCATTTTGGAACACGGCTTACAGCACAAAATTGAAGCCGTATTTGACGAAATTCAACGGAGCAACATGAGCAAATTGGGTGAAGACGGCAAACCTATTTACCGTGAAGATGGCAAAGTGATGAAAGGACCAAATTATTTTAAACCCAATTTTGAGGAAATTTTGAAGTAGTGTTCAGTGTTCAGTATTCAGTAATCAGTTTTTGAAGAAAAATAAAAAGCAGTTTAAAACAAACTGCCTTTCAAATTTATTAATTTGTATCATTGATTACTGACCACTGATTACTATATCTTCACTGTCCAACCAAAAGTATCTTCTGCTTGTTTGTACTGAATTTGGGTTAACTTATCTTTTAATTGACTAGCAAATGAGTGTTCAATTTGAGGCAATTGGTATTCCTTCTCTTGATAGGAAAAACTGCTAATCGGACTGATTACAGCGGCAGTTCCAGCTCCAAAAATTTCTTTTAAACTGCCATTGTTTGCTGCATCAACTAACTCTTGTACCAAAACTGAACGCACTTCAATATCCATTTTTTCTCTTTTGGCTAAATCGATAATGCTTTTGCGTGTCACTCCGTCAAGAATACGTTCGCTGGTCGGTGCTGTCAAAAGTGTGTCGTTGATTCGGAAAAAAACATTCATCGTTCCTGCCTCCTCCAATTTGGTATGCGTGGCATCATCGGTCCATATAATTTGTTGAAACCCTTTTTCGTTGGCTAGTTTTGTCGGATAAAATTGTGCTGAATAGTTTCCGGCGGCTTTTGCAGCGCCAATTCCACCATTAGCAGCTCGACTGTAATGTTCCGCAATAACTACTTTTACATCACCCGAGTAGTACGATTTAGCGGGCGAAAGAATGATCATAAAACGGTATTCCGAAGACGGTTGTGCAATAACACCGTGACCCGTTGCAATCATAAAAGGCCGAATATACAAGGTGTTTCCAAGCCCTTTTTTAACCCAATTGCGCTCCAAATCCAGTAAAGTTTTTAAGCCGTCAATAAAAATGGAGTGCGGTACTTCTGGCATAGCCATTCGAGTAGCCGATTTATTGAAGCGTTTTAGGTTCTCGTCAGGGCGAAACAACCAAACCGCATCATTATCATCCTTATAGGCTTTCATTCCCTCAAAAATAGCTTGTCCGTAATGAAACACTTTAGATGATGGATCAATTAAAAAAGGTTCATACGGTTTAATCAAAGGCTTTTCCCATGCGCCATTTTTAAAATCACAAATCAACATGTGATCCGTAAAAACGGTTCCAAAAGTTAAATTTTCAAAATCCACTGCATCAATATGAGAAGATTTCGCCTTAACTATATCGATTTCGGAAGTATTTTGTACACTCATTTGTTGGCAAAATTTAAAACTAATAGATGCAATTTCTTGATTATTAATGATTTAATTTCGAGAGGTTGTGTTCTAAAAGTCGTTTTTATTTTTTTGCTAAGCTAGTAAAAAATAATTGGTTTTTTTAATTCATTCAACAGAATTATCGGAATAGAAAACACTTGACAAAATCAATGAATTTTTAATATAAATCTGTCAAAAACAATTCAAAATTGATGACACATTTCGATTATATCCGTACTTTTGTATGTGATTTTTAAAAACCAACAAATGAAAAAAATAGCCTATTCAATCGTTTTAGCATTAGCTTTATTGGGATGTAAAAACGAACCAAAAGAAGTAGCTTCAACTCAAAACAATTACCAATCATTTGGTGACAGTATTAGTGCCGATGACGCTCTGACCAAAGAAGAAGTATTGAAGAAATACAAAAGTCTAAAGGAA
>CAZAJH010000014.1:0-15637 GCA_964485385.1 uncultured Flavobacterium sp. | reverse complement strand
GTACCCATAAAACCCGCTAAAACGAGTTATAAAACCTTTTCTGACGAACTTAAAAAAGGCGATCGAATCATCATAAACAATCTTGTTTTTAAAGGCTCTTTGACTGATTTTCTCTCGCCCGAAGATGCTGAAGCCGAGTTACAAAAAATTATTGCCTATTTAACTACGCATCCCCAAACCAAAATCGAAATTCAAGGTCACGTGTGTTGCATTTCCAATTCGTTTTATGATGCCTTTGATCGAAACACTAAAAAAAATAATTTATCCGAAGCCCGAGCAAAAAAAATTTACGACTATTTTGTAGAAAAAGGGATTGAATCCAGTCGGCTTACACACAAAGGTTACGGCCGAAAATTTCCAATTCCTGGAGGCATAGAGAGCGACAATAAAAGAGTTGAAATTCTGATTGTAGCGGATTAACTTTTCTTCATTTGGATGTGCGGAATGTCGTCTTCCAAATACATATCACTGGTTGGAACAAAACCGTGGGTTTGGTAAAATTTTTTCAAATACAACTGCGCCGAAATAGTGATTTTAGTTTCTCCTAATTCGTCTTTAATGGCTTTGATTGCAACAGTCATTAATTCGTGCCCGAGTTTTAATTCGCGGTACGATGGTTTTACAATAACACGACCAATAGACGCTTCTTCAAAATAATCATTAGGCCGAAACAAGCGCGCATAAGCCACCAAAACACCATTTATTTCACCCAACAAGTGAATAGCGCGTTGGTCTTTGCCATCAATATCTTGATAGACGCAATTTTGCTCTACTACAAACACTTCACTGCGCAATTCTAGCATTGCGTACAGTTCGGTTAGAGAAAGTTCGTTAAATCGCTTTATTTTCCATTCGATAGTTGCCATCCGACTACAATTTAATGGTTTTGATAATGGCTTCTAGCTCGAGCATAAAATCTCTTTTTCCTTTGAAAGGAGCATAACAAAACCCTTCCAAGACTAATACACGTTTGTGTTTGGTGTCGACTATTGCGTAATTGATAAAAGGTCCCGACATAAAATCGTAACGCACATTCCAAGTGCCTTTGGTCTCGTACGCCTGCATTTCCGAAATGATGGTTTTACTGAAAAAAGGAGTAAAATCGGTTTCGGTAATCATTTTACTTCTTTTTTTACTTCCGTGAATGTAAATCGCGCCAATAGAATCTCTCACTGTCACTATCGAATGAATAATGTTGGTTGTGTCTTTGAGTCTGTTAAATGGCAGTTGGTAGGCAATGAGACTTAAATTGCCGCCATCGATTTCTTTTTTTAACCACAAAAACTTTTTGCCTTTGAGTACGGTTTTGTATTTTACTGGCACTTCCAAATCGACCGAAAAACGCTCATTAACATCATTTTCCTCGTTTTTGCTAACATAAATCTGACTTTGAAATGCTTTGATTTCGGAATCGCGAATGGTTTTGGCAACAAAAGCAGCTCTGTTTTCGATGGTGTCGATTAAATCTTTTACGGTGCGGCCCGAAATAGTGGCAATTATTTGCCGATTGGACGGTTCGTTTTCGGTAATGCTGAAATTGTTTTTGAGGTCTTTTTTGACGATAATGATATTGCGGCTTTTGGCAATAAATCCGTCTAACAGTTTAACTGGATATTGGTTTAAAGTAAACAAGGGTTCTTCGTCTTGTAAACCAATAACTGGCGCGGCAAATTTATTGCGTAAAGAATCGCCCACTTCTCCATTCCAAAGTTGATCATCAATGATAACCGAAACCGAATTGACTTTGCCGAGGGTTTCAAAAGCATTGTTTTTTCGCTCTTCCATACAAGAAGCCAAAAAAAGAAGCACCAGCCAAAACAAAAAATGGGTTTTATTCATAAGCAAATAAAACCCAAATTTAGCGAAGATTTTGCATTTATCCACCTATTTTTAATTTCATTCCAGGTTTAATGCTTTCGTCTTTGATATTGTTCCATTTTTTGATGTCGGCTATCGTTACACCCGGAAACTTTTGCGAAATGCTATACAACGAATCGCCTCTTTTTACATAGTACAAATTGGTTTTTTCACTGTTTTTAGCCACGGCACTGTCTTTCTTTTTGGTATTTTTATCCGTAACTGCAACTTCTGTTTTTGAAACGATAAGAGTTTCTCCTAATTTGATGTTATTGCCTTCGATTGCATTCCACTCTTTCAAAAGATCAATCGTAGTGTTGTGCTTGCGGGCAATTGAACCCAAATTATCGCCTTTTTGAACGGTATATTCTTTAGTCTTGGTTTCTACTGTAGCCAATGCTGAGGTCGAATCAACTAGTTTTTTGTTTGAAATAATAATCTGTGACCCCAATTTTACATTGTTGTCAAATAAATTGTTCCATTCTTTCAATTGTTGAACCGTTACATTGTGTTTGCGAGCAATTGAACTCAAATTATCGCCTTTTACCACCACATAATAACCTTCATGTTCTTGATTATTGGTTGTTTCAGCTGCAATTGGTTCAACTTTATTCGTTTTTGGTTCGTTCACCACATAGGCTTCTTTAGCTGTTTCAACAGGTGATTTCACTTCTTTTTTAATCGTGGAAATCACTTTTTCGTTTTTAATGATTTTTAAACTTTTGCCTTTCGCAATATTGTTCCCGTTTAAACCATTCCATTTTTTAATATCGGCTACAGTAACATCGTATTTGTTGGCAATTTCAGTTAAGTTATCACCACTAACTACTTTGTGAAATTTAGTCACATCTTTGTATGTAACCACTTTTTCTGTTTTGAATACTTTCTCTGGTTTGGGTTCAACCGTTTTGTTTTCGGTTATCTTATTTTCGGCTACCGCAACTGGCTCTTTTGGTTTTTCATTAGTGGTTTCTGTTGTGGTTGCTATAGCTTCTTTTGGCTCAGTTGTTTCTACTTTTTCAAAAGAGTAAATTTTCAAATTGCGTCCCAAAGGTGCGCTGTTGCTTCTTAAACCATTCCATTTTTTCAAATCGTCTACCGAAACATTGTACTTTCTGGAAATCAGCGTTAGGTTTTCACCTCGTCGAATTTTGTGGTATTTCACTCTTGATGCCAATTCGTTACCCAACGAATCTTTTGGTTTCACAAAAGCCATTTCTTCTACAGGGCGCTCGCGGTTTTTGGCTACATAATCTACATAGGCATAAACCTTGTCTTCATTGGAAGCGAAAACAGCAATTTTGTCTTTAGGCAATTTCAAGAAATTAGTTTGACCTGTGATGTACGGAATCTCTTCGCGTTTGTACGAGGGATTAAAAAACTTAATCTCAGCTTCAGAAATATCCAATAAATCTGAAATTTGACGGAAAGTAATGTGTCGTTTCACCGCAATGGTGTCGGTAGCAAAATGATTGGCAATGGCTTTGTTGGGAACAATTCCGTGTTCTTTGTGGTATTCAAAAATATACATTGTTGCCAAAAACGCAGGTAAATAGCCTTGGGTTTCTTTTGGCAAATATTTTTTGATGTTCCAAAAGTTTTGCTTTCCTCCTGAACGGCGAATTGCTTTAGCGACATTTCCTGGCCCTGAGTTGTAGGAAGCCAACACCAAATCCCAGTCGCCAAACATTTTGTACATATTCATCATGTATTGAGAAGCCGCTTCACTCGCTTTAAACGGGTCGCTTCGTTCGTCAACATACGAATCAATTTTAAGTCCATATTGCTTTCCAGTATGGTACATGAATTGCCACAATCCGGTTGCGCCAACCCGCGATACTGCTTTCGGATTCAAAGCCGACTCAACAATCGCTAAGTACTTAATTTCGAGAGGAATATTGTTTTTGGCCAAATGTTCTTCAAAAACGGGAAAATAGAATTGTGATAATCCCATCAAGCGCTCATAGGCTTTTTTCCTGTTTTTTAAGAAGGACTTAATCACATTTTCTAAACCAACATTGTACTCGATATTGAACGGTGATTTTTCATCCATCCATTTCAATCGCTGCTTTAAGAGTTCGGTTGGCAACTCAAAATCAACGGTTTCATCCGTGTCAATCGTACAAATATCACTAATCATGTTGTTGTATAGATCGAGCGAAGTGAGTTCTTTCATCCACAAACTATCCACGCAGGTGGCCATTTCATCGTGAACAAAAGTAGCTTTGATGGAGTCGAGAAATGATATTTTGACTTCTTTTTTTACTATAGAATCTACACTTACTGCTGTTGTTGGTTGGGCAACCGTCGTCACTTCCTGAGCAAAAAAAGCGGAAGAAGAGAGCAATAAAAGGTAGGTAAATTTATTTTTTATAGACATAGTAGTAGCTAATCGGGTATAATTCAATAATTTATGCATTTTTGCAAAATTAGAACTTATAACGCTAAAAAGTGTGTAAATATTGTTAAAAATTGCATTTAATCGATGATTGCTGCAATTCCTGGTAAAATTCTACCTTCCAACATCTCTAGCATAGCTCCTCCGCCTGTAGAAACATAACTCATTTTTTCTTCCAATCCGAATTGCTTCACAGCCGCTACCGAATCGCCTCCGCCTACTAAAGAAAATGCTCCATTTCGGGTTGATTCAGCAATTTGTTCCCCAAGCGTAATGGTTCCTTTGGCGAAATTTTCCATTTCAAAAACACCCAAGGGACCGTTCCACAATATGGTTTTCGAATTCATGATTACTTCTTTGAAATTTTCGAGTGATTTTGGACCTGCATCCAAACCTTGCCAGCCGTCTGGAATTTCGCGAACATCAACTATTTGCGTGTTGGCATCATTTGAAAAGGCATCGGCAGCGATAACGTCAACAGGAATGTGAATGTGTACGTTTTTTTCTTTCGCTTGGTGTAGAATATTGAGAGCCAAATCCATTTTGTCGTCTTCACAAATTGAGTTCCCAATGTTTCCACCCAAGGCTTTGATAAACGTAAAAGTCATTCCGCCGCCAATAATCATGTGGTCAATTTTGTCGAGAATGTTTTCAATTACTGTAATTTTTGAAGACACTTTGGATCCGCCTAGCACAGCAGTTACTGGTTTTACTGAATTAGTTAAAACCCGATTCAAACTGTCTATTTCCTTTGCTAGTAACAATCCGAAGCATTTGTTTTCGGGAAAAAATTGAGCAATAATTGTAGTTGAAGCATGCGCTCTGTGCGCGGTTCCGAAAGCATCATTTACATAAATATCGCCCAACGCAGCCAATTCTTGTGCAAAAGCTACATCGCCCGCTTCTTCTTCGGCATAAAAACGTAAATTTTCAAGTAAAAGTACTTCACCTGATTTCAAATTAGAAGCCGCTTTTTGTGCTAGTTCACCTCTACAATCAGCAGCAAATTCAACTGAAACGCCTAAAATTTCGGCCGTAGTTTTTACAATATGACGCAATGAAAATTTGTCTTCTTTACCTTTAGGTCGACCCAAATGCGACATTAAAATGACGCTTCCGCCATCGGCCAAAATCTTGTCTATGGTTGGCTTAGCCGCTTCGATTCGGTTGGTGTCCGTTACGTTGAATTGTTCGTCTAGCGGGACATTGAAGTCTACTCGAATAACCGCTTTTTTATCTTTAAAATTAAAATCGTTGATTGTTTTCATCCTTGAATTCGTTTTTTTAGTAATTGCAAAGATAGTCTTTTGTTTTTTTTATGAAAATGACAAAAGGCAAGGCGCGCAATCAACTAATCAACGACTAATCCGAATCGGTTAAACCTGTAATTTCGTTGTTGATGGAAACTAAGTATACTTTTTCCTCATAAATACCATTTCCTTTCGAAATATAGTAACTTATGGCATCTTCTAACTTATCAAATCGCTCCAAATAAGCATAAGTATAATTGTTGATTTTATTGACAAACGACTTCATCGGAACGTCTTTTAGGTTTTGTAGCTTGATAAAATTTTTGGCGTTTTGAGCTACTGTAAACGCTTTGGCTACTACATAAAAGCCTTTTTCTTGCCCGGAAACATTGAGGTTTTGAATTTCAATAACTTCTTTTTTTATTTCTCCTTTTTTGTTTGAAAGAGTTTGCGCTTTGTTGGTATAGTTTTTAGAAGATGTAGTTTGAAACAAATCGGCATACATTTCTTTGTTTTGCTGCACTTTTTTGATGTCGTACAACTCCAACATTTCGGCATTGGTCAAAGAGGCTTGCTTTTTGACAACAGGTTCGGCTATGGATTCATCAACAATAAAAGAAGCAAAAAATACAAAACATTTGTCGCTATCCGATTCCATTTTGACTGAAATTTCACTGCTATTATTGCCTAACACAGCATTATTTTCGTTGGGAATGGTCATCAAACAACTATCAAACCCTAACGTGTTTTTGCTATCTGGAAAGCGGTTGATGGCGTGTTTGTTTTCGACTGTAATAGCACTATTAAAGAAATTATCAGGCTTACGAATTTTGTTGGTTAGCGGAATAAAATCCTTGGTGATTGCCGTTTTTACTGATACTTTATCGCCTGCTACTTTATAATCGCCATCCAAGGCTGCGACGGCTATTTGCGCCTTTACGGCTCCTTGTGCCACGGTTTGAAAACCAGTAAAAGAAAGTTGGATTGATGCTGAAGAAATTTCAGAGAAACCGTCGTACGAAATGATATTTTTTTTGGGTTTTGTATGGTCTTCATAAACAATAAAAATTTGCCAGCCTGAAGCTACGCCGCCTTTTAGTGTTCCTTGTGTGGCTCTAATATTTGCCAAAGTATACACACCCGAAGGATTTGAAAGTGCGGTTACCTGATCTGTGATGTCGGCATACACTACATAAGGCGCGGCATCTTTGAATTCAGCCGAAGTCAACCCGTCGTAAATTATGGTTCCCGACAAGCTAGTGTATTCCGCTTGATTAGGCAATTTTAGCTTCACGGAATTGATGTTTTCTCTAGTGGCATCAACGGGCGCAAACTTGTCTTCTTTGATCTGCTCGCCGCTGTTGTATTTGTAAGTTCCTGTCCAATACAATCCCGCATAGACAATTTTTTTGGGTGTATTGTTGTCTAAAAATAACTCGGCACTACTCGACGAAAAAGTAGATTCATCCTCGTCAATATCAATGTATTCCATAAAGAAATCATCATTGAGCATAGCCGCAGTAGTATGGTTGTAATACGGAACATTGGCAGAATTGCTATAATCGGAACGATTGGTGCTGTTGTTTGCTAAAATCACTACGTCGCCATTGAGTTCTTTTTGAAAACGAGGCTTAAAAGTACTTTTACTGTGCTGAGAATAACCTACAGCTATTCCGAACATGAGCAGTAAAACAAAACTATTTTTAGGGCTAAATTTTTTCATTTTTTCGAGGTTAAATTTGGGGTTTACCTTTAATCGTCTAAGTTGGTTATGGATGAGTCATTCAGATTGTTGACCGAGAGAATCCAAAGGTGCTGCGTGTAGGTGTTATTCAACTTGGATTGGCACAACTGATAGGCTTCTGACTTATTGGCTGTTTTGGCCAAGTAGACATAATTGTACTGGTTGTTGGGATTTAAAAAGGAATGAGCAGTTATTCCTTTGGATTGCAAACTAGATACGAAGCTTTTCAAATTCGATTCTTTTTCAAAAACGTTTGCAATAATATAATATCCTGATGGAAAACCATCTATGTTTGCTATTTTAATTTCTGTAGAATTTTTACTATTAAAAAAGGAAGTTTCTAATTCGTTGTCTTCCAAAATAGTAGCCGAAAAGTCGAGTTTCTTTTTTTCGCTAACAAATTCTGACATATCATTTTTTTCATTGACCAATGCCAAAGCATCATTTTGAGATTTAACTGGCTCTTTTTCATTTACTTCAACGCCAAAAGCAGCAAAAAACAAATACGAGCGATCACCAATTGATTTCAATCGAAAAGTGGCATTTTTGGCGTTGTTTCCGACTACCGAATTGTTCGGGTTGTTTAGATGCATCAAACAAGTGTCGTAACCCAAAGTGTTTTTACTGTCGGGTTTTCGGTTCATAAAATAATCATCACCAATGGTAATAGAGCTGTTGAAAAAGTTATTTTGCTTGCGCAATTTGTTTTCTAAAAGGGTAAAATTTTTGTTATCGTTACTTTTAAAAAGCATTTGATCGCCCTGCAAATTGCAATCGCCTTCCAAAGCGGCAAGTGCAATCTTGGCTTTGATGTCGCCTTCAGGAAGTGTCGTAAAACCGCTAAAGTCGATATCTACCTGACGATCGGTTACTCCGGCAAAACCATCAAAACTAGTGATGAATTTTCCTTTCATGGATTCGTCTTCGTACACCACAAACAACGTCCAACCTGCGGCAACTCCACCACTAATTTGGCCTTGCGTAGCTCTTATATTGGCAACCGTGTATTCGCCAAAAGGATTTTCTATAGCTTGAATTTGTCGTGTAACATCGGCGTAAACCGCATAAGGAGCACAATCTTTGAATTCCTTTTCTTGCCATCCATCAAATAGAATCTCTCCTTTTACGTCAATGTATTTGCGCTGATTAGGAAGTTTGATTTTGATGGTTTCAAATGCTTCTCTTTTCTCGTCTTCTGCCACAAATTTGTCTACTCGTTTTTGGTAACCGCTGTTGTATTTGTATGTAGAAGACCAATACAAACCAGCATAGACAATTTTCTTTTGCGATCCATTCTCCAGAAATAACGAAGCAGAGCTCGATGAAAAAGTAGTTTCATCTTCATCAATATCAATGTATTGCATCGTAAATTCATCATTCAACAAAGCATGATTGGTATGATTGTAATAGGCAACATTAGCTGAATTGTTGTAGTCTACGCGATTGGTAATTGAATTGGCAATCACCGTCATATCGCCTTTGACAAAAGACTGGTACCGCACTTTAAAAGGAACCGCAACTTGTGCTTGCGAGGAAAAAAGCAACGAAAAAAGAGCGGCCGACGTAAGATACGCTCGTATATTTTGTTTCATAAAAAACTTTATTAGGGTATTATTACTTTTTTAAAAACAGGTTAAAAGTAATTATTTATTCGTTTAAGTGTTTATTTTTATCGATATAATGCAAAATAATTATTGTTTTGTAAGATTATTTCTTTATAAATTTATTATCAAAAAAGCGGTAAATCGGTAATTTTATAGTATATTTGCTCATGCTTTTTTCAGAAATAGTAGGTCAAGAGCACCTTAAGAGTCATCTAATTCAATCGGCCAACAGCGGAAGAATTCCCCATGCGCAATTGTTTGTAGGTCCTGAAGGTAGTGGTACTTTGCCTATGGCAATAGCTTATGCGCAATACCTTGTTTGTTCTAATTTGGGTGAAAATACAGGTTCTAACGAAGCTTGTAATTTGAAATTCAATTCGTTTTCACATCCTGATTTGCATTTTGTATATCCTACTGTGACGACAGAAGAAATCAAGTCAAAGCCAAAAAGTATGGATTTTATTCAAGATTGGCGGGCTTTTTTGAATGAAAACTGCTACGGAAGTTTGTTTGATTGGTACCATTTGATTGGTGTAAAAAACAAACAAGGAGAAATTCGGGTTGAAGATGCTAATGAAGTTGTAAAATCCTTGTCACTCAAATCACTCGAAGGCGGATACAAAGTAATGATCATTTGGATGGCAGACAAAATGAATAGTGCCACCGCCAATAAATTGCTCAAAATTCTCGAAGAACCTACCGACAAAACGGTTTTTATATTGATTACTGAAAACGAGGAAGATGTCATACAAACCATTCGTTCGCGTTGCCAAGTACTTCATTTCAATGCTTTGGCTGAAGAAAGTATTGCTAAAGCATTGGTGGACCGTTTTTCGTTGAGCGAAAATGAAGCGACTAAAATTGCCCATCAAGCGCAAGGTAATTTCAATAAAGCATTGCAACTTTTAAACCAAAATGAAGACGAGTTACCTTTTGAAGAATGGTTTGTCACCTGGTTGAGAGCGGCTTATAGTGCTAAGAAAAATGCCGCAGCGATTAACGACTTGATTCACTGGAGCGAAAATGCCGCGAGTATAGGTCGTGAAAGCCAAAAAAAGTTTCTGAATTATTGCATTGATGTATTCCGACAAGCCTTGCTACTTAATTACCAAGCCGAAAAACTCGTTTATTTTGAGCCAAAAGTAACTGGATTTACTCTCGAAAAATTTGCTCCTTTTGTGTCTGGAAATAATATTCAGGAAATTTTTAAAGAACTTTCAGACGCGGCCTACCACATAGAGCGCAATGGTAACCCTAAAATTATATTTACTGATTTGTCGATTAAATTAACCCGTTTGATTCACAAAGCTTAAGTTACAAACTGGCTTTAAAAAAGCGTAGTTCTTCCCAAGTAAACTCTTCACCATATTGTTCTTTCAGTTCGCTCAAGCTTTCTCCTTTGAATCCTTTGAATGCCTTTTGAAGCGCTTCAATTTTGTCTTCTGGAAGTACATCATTGATTGTAATCGTTTGGCTTTCAATTAATTTAGATAAATGATTGCAAATCGTTTGTGTGGTTAATTTTCTGATGGAAGCAATTTCTTTAATAGAATTGCGCTGTATCCAAAGTTCGTAGGTTTCTTGAACAGTTGATTTTTTAGGCTCTTTTTTCTTGCTTTTTTTCTCGTAACGATTGAGTTCTTTTTCGTCTTCAATAAGGTTTAGATTTGCTTTTTTGAAGGCTTCAGCGATTTGCTCTTTCTTCTTAATTCGGTAATACCGAAGTTCGTCTGTTGTAAGGCTTTCTTTTGAAATGGGTTGCCCTTTGAGAACTGTTTCGACCAACAATTTGGCACGCATCAAACGCAAAACGGCTTTGATTTGGTGTTCTTCCAAAAGGGTCAACTCTTCGTAAAACGCTTTCATTTTCTTTTGCCGTTTTACTTCTTCTAACTTCCAAAAAATAGCTGTTGCCAATTCGTCCATCAAAGGAAAAAAATAGTCGTAAGCCGCTGTTATTCGTTGGTTTACGAAAGTGTAATCTACCGTTTGGCTAAAAATTTTATTGAGTTGAAGAATGAATTTCCGGGAAGGTTCGGCCATTTTTTCTATAACCTCTTTCGGTTGCTTTTCCCAATTGGACTGCTTATCTTTCGAAGTAATGCCTTGATTCCCTTTATTTTGAAAAAAATGATTGCGCCATTCTTGTACCAAATTATTGCAATCAAAACTTCGAACCAGAAACTGGTGAATGTAATTTTGGGTTTCTAGTTCCAATGCATCTTTCAAAACGGGTTCTGTTGCTTTGTTGGTCGCATATTCCATCACTTCTTGATCGTTGGAAATACCATTCATTTGTAGCGGTGATAGCAAAACTAATCCTTGCAGCGAGCGCAAACGCGAAAAAGCCACGTAAGCTTGTCCGGGAAGAAACACCTGAGAAACATCGAGTGCTGCTTTATCAAACGTGAGGCCTTGACTTTTGTGAACCGTTATTGCCCAAGCCAATTTAATCGGATAATGGGTAAAGGTTCCCATCACTTCTTCTTCCACCTCTTTGGTGTTTTCGTTAACAGTATAACGGATGTTTTGCCATTCGTATTTTTCGACCTCAATTGTTTTGTTTTCATCCGGAAAATGAACCAATATCTCGTTTTGTGACAGCGATTTAACGATGGCCATTTTACCATTGAAGAACTTTTTTTCGAGAGAAATATCATTCTTGATAAACATAACTTGAGCGCCAACCTTCAACTCCAAATGTGCTTCTATTGGAAAGATTTTTTCAGGAAAATCATCAATTATTTCTGCTTTATAAAAAAAGGATTTTGCCTCTAAATCGTTCAACGACTGACTATTGATTTCATCTGCCTTGGCATTGTGTGTGGTCAGAGTGATATAGCCTTTGTTGGCTTTGAGATCAAAGTTGGGTTGAACGTATTGGTTCAAAATTTCGATATCACTATTGGTAACTTGATTGTTTCTGAGGTTGTTGAGAAGCGAAATGAATTGGTCGTCGGTTTGTCGGAAAATCTTAGACAATTCAATATACAGCGGTGGGTATTGTTCGATTACATGAGCGTGAAAAAAGAATTTTCCTCTGTAATATTTGCTTAATGTTCGCCATTCCTCTTCTCTAATAACGGGAGGAAGTTGCAACAAATCGCCTATAAAAAGCACTTGAACGCCACCAAAAACGCGGTTGTCTTTTCGAACGGATTGCAACATAAAGTTGATGGCATCGAGCAAATCGGCACGAAGCATACTGACTTCATCAACGATAAGCAATTCTAAATTTCGGATGACGGCTTGTTTTAAAGCACTCATTTTGAAATGCCTACGCAGAGTAGCGCGACTTTCAAACTTGGTGTTTTCAAGAAATTGGGGCGATGAATAATCGGGAATAAATCCGCCTAAAGGCAATTGAAACATGGAATGAATCGTAACTCCTCCTGCATTGAGTGCGGCGATACCTGTTGGTGCAACAACAGCTGTACTTTTGTGGGTAGTTCGGATGATTTCTTTGAGCAGTGTGGTTTTTCCCGTTCCGGCTTTGCCTGTCAAAAAAACCGAACGATGTGTTTGGTTGATGAATTGCAAAACATACTTTGCTTCGGCTGATACAAATTCCATGGCTTTGATTTTAGAATAACAAATATAAAACATTGTGTTTCAAATCCAATAAAAAACGCCCTCAGAAAATGAAGGCGTTTGAGAAAATTGTGATTGAAATTATTTTTTATCTTCTTTTTTAGCTGGTTTGTCTTTTTCGTCCAAATACCTGTTATTGACCAACTTAATAAGTTCTTTAGTAATATCATAACTGTCTTTAGCATACAAAACAGTGGCGGATTCTCCTGTTCCATAAATGTAATCATACCCTTTTTCTTTGCCGTATTCCTTAAAGATTTCTTTGTATTTTTTTACCAAACTATCCATCTCTTTTCCGCTTTCAGCCTGCAACTGACGCAACATTCCTTGTTGTGCATATTGCAATTGTTGGTCGCGTTGTTGCAACTCCATGTACTTTTGTTTGGCCCAAGCTTCTCCGTTTTTTTGCATATTTGACTCAAAATTGCGTTGCTCACTTTGCAAACGAGACGCTTCACCTTGCAATTTTCCGTCCATTTCGGCCGCTTTATCTTTGTATTTGGCTTCGATATCTTTGGCTTCTGTACTTTCTTCCATCAATTTAGAAGTATCTACATAAGCTGTTTTAAAATCTTTGGATGGAACAGTGCTGTTCTGGTTACATGAAATAAAGGCAACGGAAAGCGCCAACAAGGCAATTGTTTTTTTCATCAGGTTTCTATTTTTAATATTTGTCAAAAGTATAAAATTTTAAGTGGTTTTATCGAAAAGTTAGATTCGTTGTTATTTTTTATGATATAATTATTTACTATGCTTTTTTAAATTAAAATAATTGTTGTCTATTGTTTTTGGCTTTAAATAAGGCTTTTTAATCAAGTTTTAGTTTTTAGACGGCCTGTTTTATACCCGACTTGTTTTTGGTAAAATCTGGGCTTTTATTTTAGTTTTTGCTGTTTTTAAGGATGTAAATATGTGAAGAATATTCGGAATTGGTTTTCCCAAATCGATTGGACTTCCATCCGATTAGAAAAGCTTTCAAATAATTCATTTTTCCTGTCTTGTATTTTTCAGAAAGCAAACTGACATAAAAACTATCAAATTTCATGGGAAGCACTTGAACCAATTGCAACTGATGCTTGGCAAATAATTGTTGAATTGCTGTTTTAGAAAAATGCCACAAGTGAATCGGAACGTCGTAAGCGGCCCAAAATTCTTTGTAGTAATTGGCATCAAAAGACTTAAAATTAGGAACGGCGATGATGAGGGTTCCATCTGGCTTAATCATTCGTTTCAATTCGGCTATTTGCTCTTCGAGGTCAGGCACATGTTCCAATACATGCCACATGGTAATCACATCCAACGATTGATTGTCGATTTCTTTTAAATCATCAACAAATGAAACACCTTTTTGTTGTGCAATAGCTTTGGCTTTGGAGCTAGGCTCGGTTCCCACAATTTGCCAGCCGTCATTTTTGGCAGTCAATAAAAAATCGCCCACACCAGCACCAATATCTAATATTTTTCCTTTAGGCGAAAGCGAATTGATTAATTTCAATTTGTTTTTTAACGCAATTCCTTTAACGAATTGGTACATTTTTTCGAACAGGGATTTCTTTCCATCAGTATGTGAAATGTAATCGGGACTTTCGTAATAACTGGGTAATTTTTCTAAACTTGGTTGCGGATACGTGATGAGCATATCCAATTGATCATCGTATAACAATTCGAACGTTTCCTGAGAAACCGAATGGTCTTTTACGTTTAAAAAGTGTTTAGTGTTTGAACTATTCATTAAAAATCTCTTATTTTATAAGCTTTCACACGCTTTGTTTCACGTGAAACATTTGGAAGTACAAAGTGCCACATTTGAATCAACACTCCTCCTTTGTGCTTCTTATTTCGAACTTTCTGTCATCTTCCTAAATGAATGAGTAAGATGGAAATATCACTAGGTGAAACACCGCTAATTCGAGAAGCTTGGGAAATGGTAACTGGGCGAATTTTACTCAACTTTTGTTTCGATTCAATCGACATCGATTTAACAGCTTCGTAATCAAAATTGACTGGGATTTTAAAATCTTCCAATCGGATCATCTTTTCGGCATTGCTGCGTTCTTTTTCGATGTAACCCGAATATTTCAACTGAATTTCGGCTTGCTCAATTTCTTCTTTATTTAAGTTGTTTTTATGGATGTACTGCTGTACTTTTTCAAATCGCACGATATCTTCCAATTCGATTTGCGGGCGTGAAAACACCTTGAACATCTTATCCGATTGCGTCATCGGCGTACTTCCTTTTTCTTCTAAAATCGGATTGGCTTCGGCAGCTGTGAGACTCGTTTCTTTAAAGAAATTGAGCATAGCATCGCTTTTAGCAAACTTTTCTTCCATTCGTCGTAGGCGTTTTTCAGAAGCCAAACCTATAGCATATCCTTTGGGTGTGAGACGAAAATCAGCGTTATCTTGACGTAATAAGGTACGGAATTCGGCACGAGAGGTAAACATACGGTAGGGTTCTTCGGTGCCTTTGGTAATTAAATCATCTATCAGAACACCAATATAGGCTTCGTCACGGCGTAAAATTAACGGTTCTTGTTCTTTTACCTGTAAGGCCGCATTGATACCGGCCATCAAACCTTGCGAAGCGGCTTCTTCATAACCCGTGGTTCCATTAATTTGGCCTGCGAAATATAAGCCTTCGACTAACTTTGTTTCCAGTGTGTGCTTTAATTGCGTGGGTGGAAAGTAGTCGTATTCGATGGCATAACCTGGACGGAAAAATTTGACGTTTTCAAAACCTTCTACCGAACGCAAAGCTTTGAACTGAATATCCTCGGGAAGCGAAGTAGAAAATCCGTTTACGTAAACTTCTACTGTGTCCCAACCTTCAGGTTCGATGAAGAGTTGGTGGCGTTCTTTATCTGCAAAACGATTGATTTTATCTTCAATAGAAGGACAATAACGTGGTCCGAGTGATTTGATACGACCATTAAACATAGGGGAACGATCAAATCCTTCACGAAGAATATCATGTACTTCGAGCGATGTATAGGTCATGTGACACAGCCGTTGCTTAGTTAGCGGTTGGGTTACATCCGAATACGAAAATTTATCTGGAACAACATCACCAGGTTCTTCTCGCATTTTTGAGTAATCGAGAGACCGGCCATCCACTCGTGGTGGTGTGCCTGTTTTCATACGGCCTGCTTCAAAACCGAGTGCGACTAACTCTTCGGTGATGCCGTAGGCTGCG